>CAYZKL010000087.1:612-16138 GCA_964478855.1 uncultured Flavipsychrobacter sp. | reverse complement strand
GACACTTTGGTCAATTATACCAAACAGAATTTCGGTAGTTGCTGTTTGTTTTATTTCTTCCTTATTTAGTCCCGCAAGCTTTTCCTTTAACCGGTCAAAGCGTTTTTGGGTCGGGCTTTTCAGTTCCTCGTATTCTTTTTCTATCTCCTCTTCCAGTTCAGTAATGCTAGGCATTTCGCTTTTCAGTTGTTTGGGTAATGAGCTGGTAAGTTCATATTCAGCTATTCCGAGTGGTGTATCAATTCCCTTTAGCGCATACTTTACCTCTGTTTTATTCGGTGTTTTGCAGAGTAGTATCCCAATTGTAGGATTGTCTTTGGGGCTTTTTATTTCGCCATCTACAGTATTTATATAGAAGTTCAGCTTACCGGTATGTTCCGGTTTGAAATCGCCTACCTTCAGTTCAAATATCACATAGCAATGCAGGTTGATATTATAAAATAGTAGGTCGAGGAAATATTCATCATTCTCTACTTTTAGGTTAAACTGGTTGCCCACATAGGCAAAGCCACGACCAAGCTCCAGCATGAATTTTTTCAGATGTTGTATTAGTCCTCGTTCAATGTCTTTTTCTTTGGCATCTTCGGCAAGTGTAAGAAAGTCGAAAAGGTAGGGGCTTTTGAACGTTTCTTTTACCAGATCTGATTCATACGCAGGTATCGTTAGTTCAAAATTGTTAATTGTGTTTCCTTGGCGTTGATACAAATCTGTCTCAATCTGTAACTTCAATATGTTTTTGCTCCAGCCGTTTTCTATTGTTTTACGGATATAAAATAGCCGTTCGGGCAATACCTTTATTTTATCAAGAATTATGGTGTGGTGAGTCCATGAAATTTGTGCAACCATTGACTGCACAAATTGAATGTTTGGTGATTGATCTAATTGTGCAGCCAGCGGTTGCACAATTAGATCAAGACCGTCTTGCAAAATCGTATCTCTTTGATTTTCAGTGCTTTTTACTTGCGCAAGTGTGCCTTGTGTAAATTGGAATGAGGGGTAGGCTTCGGCGAAAGCACGCATATATTTTAGATTTCTGACGGAGAAACCTGTTTCGTCTGGAAATTCCACCTTCAGGTCAGCAGCCAGCCTATCTATTATTTTAGCACCCCATCCTTCATTCTTCTGTTGTTCAAGAATTACCTTCCCGATTTCCCAGTATACTTGTAGCAATTGAGCATTTACGCTCAATATGGCCTTCACCCTTGCCTGCCTGATTTTTTCTTTCAGGTTATCAAGTATTGAGCGATAATGTGTGAGGTTTTCAGGCAACATCTATAATGTGTTTGGTAAGGTTATTTTACTAAGGTTATTTGCTATACGTTTGTTCAAATTTTCCTCTTCGGCTATCTGTGCTTCCAGTTCTGCTTTCAAGTTGGTAAACCTCTCGGCAAAATTAAAATCGTCCTCATCATCGGGCAAGCCAATGTACCTGCCGGGTGTAAGGGCATAATTCAGGTTCTTTATTTCATCCAGCGTTGCAGACTTGCAGAAGCCCTGTATGTCGGCATAGTTGCCGCTATCAGCCAGCCAGTTGTGGTAGGTGTCAGCAACGTTTGTAATATCGGCATCGGCTAAGTCACGATTTTTTCTTGTTACCAGATGGCCAAGGTTACGGGCATCTATAAACAGCACCTCACCTTTGCGCTTCTGCTTGTTCTTGTGCATAAACCAAAGGCAAGCCGGTATCTGCGTGTTCAGGAATAGTTTTGTCGGCAGGTTCACAATGCAGTCTATCAGGTCTGCATCTACCAGTGCTTTCCTTATCTCGCCCTCATTATTGCTATTGCTTGTTAGTGCGCCTTTTGATAGCACAAACCCAGCCTTGCCATTAGGGGCAAGGTGAAAATGGAAGTGCTGTATCCACGCATAGTTCGCATTTGCCGCAGGTGGAATGCCATATTCCCACCTGGCATCTTTCTTCAATAGTTCACCGCTCCAATCGCTATCATTGAATGGCGGATTGGCAATGATGAAATCGGCTTTCAAGTCTTTATGCAGGTCATTAAGGAAACTCCCTTCGTTGTTCCATTTTACATTACTGCTATCAATACCCCGTATGGAGAGGTTCATTTTAGCCAATCGCCATGTGGTCTGGTTACTTTCTTGCCCGTATATAGAAATGTGGTCGGCAGGGTTGAGCGATAATTTCTTGCCATTATTCTTTTTGTAGTGATCCTGATGAGATTTTATAAACTTCTCGCTTTGCACAAACATGCCACCGCTACCACAGCAGGGGTCAAATACCCGCCCTTCGTAAGGCTCTAACATTTGCACCAGCATTTTTACTACGCAAGCAGGGGTGTAGAATTGACCGCCTTTCTTTCCCTCTGCTAGGGCAAACTCACCAAGGAAATACTCAAACACCTGTCCTAAGATATCTTTGCTCTGAGCTTCCTTAGTGCCGATAGTAGCAGTGCTTACCATGTCCACAAGACCACCAAGGCTTTGCTTGTCCAGCTTTTCCTGTGCGTATACCTTTGGCAATACGCCTTTTAAAGATGGGTTATCCTTTTCAATGGCATCCATTGCATCGTCCACATCTTTACCAATGGTAGGAAGTTTAGCCCTGCCTTGCAGGTAAGACCAACGGGCAATTACTGGAACGAAAAATACCTTTTCAGCTATATACTCGTTTTTGTCTTCCGGGTCTGCACCTTCATAATCGCCTTTCCCATCCGTTAATGCGTTATATAATTCTTCAAACGCATCTGAGATGTATTTCAGGAATATCAGCCCCAGCACCACATGCTTATATTCGGCAGCATCCATATTCTTACGGAGCTTGTCTGCCGCTTTCCACAGTTTCTTTTCTAATGCTTCTTCCTGCTCTATTTTCTTTTCTTTGGCCATCCGGTTTTTAGATTTTATTTATAGCACACATTTCAAATGATTGCATTGAAATCACATTCATATAGAGTGCCTTGCTTTCACAAATTATTGAAAAAACGAAGCTGTAAAGTATGCATAATTTTTTATCCCTAGTACGGGGAAAACACGGTATTTTCTTCTCGTGCTTATTGTTTACCGTAGAACCTCGTTTTATAGTTGAAATTGCGAATTGAGGGGCAATTCTGCCAATAAAAAAAGCCAGTCTGAGAACAGACTAGCCCCTATAAACCCTATCACCATGAAGGTACGAAAATATTAAAAAATGTCTAGTTCACCTCCTTGATGGAACTAAATCTGCTCTAATATTTTCACCTCTCAATTTCCTTAATCACCTCAATAAATTCAATCATATCATGCACAACTGAGTTAGATATTTCTCCCTCTCTGACTACACAGAAACAAAGGCTTTCAGTATAAAAACTGAAAGCCTTTATTCATTTGGCAAACATTTAAAAAATTAAATTACATTCACATGTTAATTAATTTATATAATCTATTCAGGATAATTGTTGAAATAGGAGTGCTTTAATACTTTACACCTCGTTTCCATGCGTCAGCTATGCCGATATAATCCGGGAAAGTGCCTTCATGTTCAGTTAACCAATTATTAATAAATCTTGGGTCATTGCTATTGGGAGTTGGTGATGCATTATTCATCCTTGCCTGAACTGGTGTGCGTACAGCATCACCCATTATTACCACATGCTGCTGTGGTAATATTGGTAATTGCTGCAAAATGTCCTCATTGGCAGCAGATACTAACTGTCGTACATATTTTTGGTCTTCGGGATTTTGCAGTCTATGAATTATAAATGAATTACATTGTGATAGAACTGTTTTTGATAGTTCCGATGGTCTTTGACTAGACACTAACAAAGAGAGTCCATATTTTCTCCCTTCTCTAGCAATACGTTCAAAAATGTTTTTCGCAATTGACACGCGTTCATTCCTGTTTTTCTCTGGAATATAGTTTTGAGCCTCTTCCAAAACAATGACTATTGGAAGTTTGCCCCGATCCTCATCTTTAAACCTTGAAACAAATTCTAAGATAACACGACCAATTAATCCGGTGATTGTTTCCAATACTTCCCCAGGCAATAGGGACATATCAACTATGGTTATTTGGCTAGAGCGCGATGAATCTAATTTTTCAACACCATCTTTCCCTTCCTGAATTTTAAAGTGATCTGAAAATATATCAGTTTCACCATCCTGGTAAACTTTACAGTAATCGCCTAATAAGAAAGATATAAATTTTGCAAGACTTCTATCAAAATCTGCTTCATGTCTTAACAATAATGGGTTGGATATTCTTTCATCATTCATGTAAGACTGAATACGTAAGCGGAGTGTAGACACAAACTCCCTTATTCTATTGCTTGAACCATCATGCTCACTAATTGCTTCATCAAAATATGTTGTGATTAATTGCTCGAAATGAAACCAAACAGGTAAATCAATGCTTTTATCAATTGCAATTTGTTCCGCATTCTCACTTGTTATATATTCTAAGTACTGTGTTTTTAACTCTGGAAGTATTTGAGATTCTCTCAGAATGCTAATGCTTGTTCCAAGTTCGGTAAGCAGTGTTTTCATTCTAGTAATTACTACGTCATCACTAGCCGGAATAGCATTTGCTAATCCAGCTACCTCATTATTGATATTAAATGTCCAGTTGCCGTACTGCTGAGTACATTTCTTTTTTTTAAGTTCATCCATCGTCCCATCAACTATAGCTAAAATGCCACTCTCTAAAAAGCTAGACAACTTTTCGCCAACTTCTGCTTCTGTGTTGTTTTTTGCTAATGCAATTGCACGCTTAAAAATTGGAGCTTGCGTACCAGCTGTTGGTTCAAAAAGGAAATCAAAGTCAGCAAAGTTCATAAACCAAAACGGAACCTTTAATCCGGACTTATCAACATGAAATGGATTTACGAGTTGAAGTTCTTTATATGGGTTGTCATTTTTTCCTTGAAATGCAGATTTGTATTCGCCATTTGTATCAAAGATAATAAAGTGGCCATTTTTTAATTGTTGGCCCTTATAATCATATTTAAACAGACTTTGAATGATAGAGGCAACAGTACAAGACTTGCCAGAACCAGTATTTCCTAAGATTGCTGCATGTTTACCAAAAAATTTATCAGGATTAATTTTTACCTCATAGTCCGAAAATGCTGGTGAAGTTCCTATGGGTAAGTAATAGTCTTTATCAAAATCGACATTACCCTTATCTTTTTGGTCAAAGATATTATCCAAGTCGCGCTTAATGACATACCAGACAGGGTTATCCAAAATCGGATAGTTGTAAACTCCCTGTATATATTTATGTTCTGCGTTTATTGTGCCTATCATTGTCGCAACCAAATAACGTGCGCTATTTGTCAAAAATATAGCATCTCTATCACTGCCTAGTTCGGTTTCATCCATAGAACGAACGCGAGTTACAAGCGCCACAATCCTGTCTGCGCCTATAGGAATAATAATGTAAGAATTTATTCGCGCAACTTCATATATATCCTCATAACCGCTTTTATAAAGCCCCTTTAAATCATCATCTAATTTGATGTACACTCTAAAACTATCGACGGAAATTACTTTTCCGATTTTCCAGGTTCAGGTGTTGCGAAATATCCGTTTAATGTATCGGCTATTTTTATTCGGTTGTCCATCTCATTAAAATCGGGCATCAGTGTATCTGCAAAAGTCAAGAAATCACCAAAAAATTCTCCTTCTAAAATTATTACCCTTGCATCATTCAATTCTTTTATTTTATTGATGTGGTCTGATGCTGTTCCTTTATAATCAATAATTATTAGTGTGAAGGTGGGATTTGAAAGGGCTTGAAATATTATGTCGTTAAAATGTTCATCGGCAAAAGCATAACCTACTGTTACAAGAAGTGATTGTGATTGCGTAATGGTGGAAGCAAATTGTCTGAAAAGTTCAGAATAAGGTAAGTCCAGAGTGTACGATTTCTTAACAGCCGAAGGATAAACAATAATTTCTCCTTTTTTGTCGAGGCTAGTTACAAGTTTCAAAGGAATTTCTTCAATACCGTATAAGTTATTTGCATCTCTCTTTTCTGAGTTAATCCAAGAAAGTGAGCCATGCAACTTAATATATCTGACTACCTTTTCTATTCTTTGGACCTTCCCAGATGTTGTTGAGCCTGGATAGAAAAGATCAAACTCAAATGTTTCAGGTTTAAAATATCTTTTGTGGAAACCCGAAAATCCGTCGATATAATGAACGCCTAACCTATCAAAAGCATATTCAAAAGCTAAGTCGTAGTTTGCAGTAAATATATTTGCCCTCCGCAGATTTAATGGTCTTTGAAGTAGAGCCTTTATGAACTTTTCATGAAAAATGTATTTATTTGAGTTTTCTAATAATGCTCCATGGCGCTTTTGCTGCTCAAATTCACTATCTTTTTTCCCGGATATGAGCCACTCCGGTGTCTGCCGAGATTCCACATCACACACTGAAAAAAGACCCTCTTTAATGGACACAATCAACTCCTTAATCATATCTTCTCTTTCAACACTTGTGTCCTCATCAAACAAGTAGTCTTGAGCAATTAAATAATTAAATACTCTTTCAAACTCAACCACTAGCTCCTTTGATTTATTATCTCTAATTAAATTATTTTGAACTAAAAATTCTTGGCCATTTTCATCAGTATAGGTTTCACTTAGAAAATCCACATTAGCAATAATGTCACCTAAGTAACTTGCCTGCATTTTTCTTATAACAGCAGTTAGCTCCTCATATATACCTTCGTTGCCGTTCGTTTCCCCTTTGGCCATTATATATTCTTCCACTTCTACAGGGAAATTTCTGATAGCAACAGCACCAAGATGAATTGAACTACCAGAACCAAACAAAAAACTCACATTGTCAAGTTCGAGATAGTTTTTAAGCATTAGTTTTACTTTTTCGATTGCCTTAGCTTGATCTTGCCCGTCCTTAGTCCATTCAGGTAGCTTATTGACACTTCCTATATAAACGCTATTATTCTCTTCTACAAATAGTGACATATTGTTTGATTTTAAGCACATAGTTTTCTAACTATGAAATCTTTGTACAAATTAGGTATCGAAAGTATGTATAATAAATAGATTAATTGATGTTTACATTTAAATCTTTCATTGTACAAAATACATCTATACACATTAATTGATAACTTTATACCAGTTAGCTATAATAATTTAAAACCTCACTTATGAAAAACCTATTACTTACAACAATTATTACGGCAGCCTTAACCACGGGTGCTGCTGCTCAGCCGGTACTGGTAAGCGGCTTTAATACCATGCCCACTGTAAATGGTACTACCTACAGCAAAATAGCAAACCTGGGTAAGCCAGGCCGCGCATACCAGTTCGTATGTACGGCTAACGACCGGCTGACGATGTATGCTACAGCTTTTACTGTCAACTATCTCTATTACATAGATCCGGCTACATTCACTATAACGGATTCGATGAGTCACCAATTCTACAACATCTCTGCAACCAACGAAACCAATACTATTTTTGCCCGCACCAATACCGGGCTGGCAAGTATAGATGCAGTTGCCAAAATGATAACCGATAGCATAAACCTGGCCAATGCAGTGTATGTACATGAGCGCCCGAATTCGAAAGAGGTATGGGTGCCCAGCAACAGCAATATGGTGTATGTGGTAGACTATACTTCTACCATGACATCCACTTCATTTACGGCAGGCGGCTCCAGCACCGACGTTGGGGAGGTGGCCTTTACCAGCGGGGGCACTATGGCCTACAAACTGGGCTGGAACACCAAAAAAGTGTACAAGATAGATGCAGCTACAAAAACGGTACTGGACTCGGTAAGCGACGCTGGTGTGAGCGGCATTGCAGTATCGGCCGACAGCAGCAAGATATTTGTGAGCGATCATAATAACTATAAGATAAGGATATACCTGACCGCTAGCATGACCATAGTAGATTCGATAAGCTGCGGCACAAGGGGACCTATGGACCTGTACCGCCACCCGGACAGGGCGGAGATATGGGCCGCGAACCCTTTTAAGGATTCCATCACGGTATTCGACGAAAACACTTATGCACAGATAGCGGCGTTCAACGTAAATGCAAACCCGCACAGCATGGCGGTATGCGATAAGGCAGGAAAGCTGCTGGCCACAAAAGCTGTAGTTAAAAATTAGTACCACATAACAGCAAACCCCGCCATTGGCGGGGTTTGCTGTCTTTATACAATAGGTAAGTTATTAAGCCTTGATCTCGCCGACCATATCCTTAGGGTCCACCCACTCATCAAACTGCTCTGCAGTAACATAGCCCAGGTCTATGGCAGTCTGCTTCAGCGTCTTGCCCTGCTTGTGAGCCGTCTGTGCTATCTCCGCAGCTTTGTAATACCCTATTTTGGTATTGAGCGATGTGACGAGCATCAACGAATTATTGACATGGTTGCGGATGTTTGCCTCTATCGTCTCCAGGCCCTCGGCACACTTATCATTGAATGATACACAACCCTCGCCTATCAGGCGCGCACTGTGCAGGAAGTTGAATATCATCAATGGCTTGAACACATTGAGTTCGAAGTGGCCGTTGGAACCACCGATGCTGATAGCAACATCATTGCCCATCACCTGTGCGGCTATCATGGTCAGCGCTTCGCACTGTGTAGGGTTTACCTTGCCCGGCATGATAGAAGAGCCCGGCTCATTGTCAGGTATATGCAGCTCACCGATGCCCGAGCGTGGGCCCGAGCTGAGCATACGGATATCGTTAGCGATCTTCATCAGGCTAACGGCAACTGTCTTTAATGCGCCATGTGCCTCTACGATAGCATCGTGCGCGGCCAAGCTCTCGAACTTGTTCTCAGCAGTAACGAAGGGCAGGCCGGTAAGGTCTGCAATGTTCTTAGCTACTGTCTCAGAATAACCCTTTGGTGTATTGATACCGGTACCTACGGCAGTGCCGCCAAGTGCCAGTTCGCTCAGGTGTGCCAAAGTATTGTTGATAGCGCGCAGGCCATGATCGAGCTGAGAAACATAACCGCTGATCTCCTGGCCGAGTGTAAGCGGCGTAGCATCCATAAAGTGGGTGCGGCCTATCTTTACGATGTGCATGAAATCCTTAGATTTCTTAGCAAGCGTATCGCGCAGCTTTTTGATACCGGGGATAGTGGTATCAACCAGCATTTTATAAGCAGCTATGTGCATAGCCGTAGGGAACGTATCATTGGAAGACTGTGATTTGTTCACATCATCATTAGGATGGATGAACTTGTCCTTATCGGTAAGCTGGCCACCATGCATAACGTGAGCACGGTAAGCAACCACTTCGTTCACATTCATGTTGCTCTGCGTACCCGAGCCCGTTTGCCATACTACCAGCGGAAACTCGTTGTCCAGTTTGCCCTCGAGTATCTCGTCGCACACACGGCCTATGTAATCAGATTTCTCCTGCGGTAGCACACCCAGCTGGCTGTTGGTGATAGCAGCAGCCTTCTTTAGGTAGGCAAACGCACGGATGATCTCCTTAGGCATACGGTTGATGTCCTGTGCGATCTTGAAGTTCTCAATGGAGCGCTGTGTCTGTGCGCCATAATAAGCGGTAACGGGCACCTTAACTTCGCCCATCGTGTCTTTTTCTATACGAAAATCCATAATTGTGTATGATTTAGCATTGATGTTTCGGGGTGCAAAGGTAAGCGTTGGTACGCTAAGAATGAATTGCAGTATCGAAATAATGCTTAGAACCGCACTGAAGCACCCAACATAAGCGGCACATAGAATACCGCACAATTGTTGGTAAAGACAGTACCGAAATGAACAGGAGATATACTGTATACCGGGCTGATGAGCAGGTTGGCATAAAGATGCTTGGTGATCTTACGCTTAAAGCCCAGGCGAAGACCATAAGAATAGGTGTTCTCTACCTTGATCTTAGCGGTATCCACGCTGCCATCCTTTTTGTAAGCACCACCCAGCGGCACATCGCCATAAAAAGCATAGTTGGCCTGCGCACCAAATGTGAGGATGTTCTTGTCGTCGTGCACAATAACATCGGCAAAGACACCGGGAGAGGAAACGCTGCACAAGGTAACCGTAGAGATACCTGTGAACTGTACTCCGAAGTCAATGAATTTCAGCTTTACGAAAGAAGCACTGACATTATAACAAAAGGAATTTGAATTCTTGATACCGGCCGATATCCTGTAAGGGCCATAACCGGCATCGGCAGAAACATCCAACCATTGGGCTTGTGAACAAACAGGGAGTAACAGTGATAATAATACGAATATTTTCTTCATATAAAATTTTGCGCAAATATAGTGCGCTAAATTACAATATCAAATAGCCTTATATGGATTTATAAGCCGGGGCGAACATCAAGGAAGTAGAAGCCTGTACTCCAGCTCTTGTCATCTGTAGCAGCTGGCGTATAGGTTTTATGTACCACCTCCCCGGTAACGATAGGAACAGGTTCAGAAAAGAAAGGAGCATTATGAACAAACGTATGGAACTCGCCGTTCTCTCCGCAGGGATCTACATTGGCCGGCAGGTCGGACAAGAGGGTAGCATCTACCCTACGGCCAAGAAACTCTTTACCGAGGAATTGCTCATTGACACAGACAATAATCGCCTCTATGCCTGCCTGCTCTACCTGCCGCACCAGGTCTCGGGTATTGGTATTCCACAAAGGAAAGAGGCCGGTGAAGCCTACAGCGGCGAGTTGCTGCTCACGGTAGGCACGGAGATCGGCAAGGAAAATATCGCCAAAGGCAGCAGTATGGACACCCGATGCAGACAGCCCGGATAGCGCCTGTGACATGGCATGCTTGTACAAAGTATCATCAGGGCTGGCAGGCAGCTTTACCTTGAGCAGGGGCATATTCATCCTTGCTGCCTGTATATCCAGCAGTTCCTCTGATATACCATGCATAAATACTCTGTCGTGCTCCATGCTGATAGTAGTGAGCAGATGCGTAACTTCGTAATGAGCCTGGTGAAGCAAGGTGTGGAACGCAAGTGCGGCATCTTTGCCGGAACTCCAGTTCATCACTACCTTTACCTTGTTATTCATGGATGCGGTACTTTTCCGCAAATCAAGATAAATTGTTTTACACCAACTAATATTTTTAAGTATGCCGTATGCCGTAGTAACAGGCGCAACACAAGGAATGGGTAAGGTGATAGCAGAAAAACTGCTGGACGAGGGTTTCTCGCTGGCGGTATGCGCCCGGAACCCGGAGAAGCTGAAAGCACTGGAAAGCGAGTGGAACGAAAAGTACCCTACCGCATCTATCATCATCTACAATGCAGACCTGAGCAATAAGGAAGATACGGCGGCATTTGCAAGTACTGTATTAGCCAACTTCCCCGAAATAGACCTGCTGGTGAACAATGATGGGCGTGAACCTGTATGCGGCTTACCACCTCACCAGGCAACTACTGCCTGCCATGAAGCAAAAGCAAGGCGGCCATATCTTCAACATGTGCTCCATAGCCAGCCTGAAGGCCTACCCTAACGGCGGCGCCTACAGCATATCGAAATATGCACTGCTGGGATTCTCTGAGAACCTGAGGGAAGAACTGAAACCATATAGCATAAAAGTGACGGCAGTATGCCCTGGTGCTACCTATACCCCATCGTGGGAAGGTAGCGGTGTGGAGCCGGGCCGTATCATGGAAGCTACAGATGTGTCCAAGATGATATGGGGGGCATACCACCTATCGCCGCAGGCTAATGTGGAAACGATAGTAATGAGGCCTGTAAAGGGAGACCTATGAGGAAACTTTTTAACGTAGCTTTAACCCCCTGTTTTTTTGCTGCCCGTGTATTCCGAGTAATTTTGGCAACGAAATGAATCGCTTTAAGAACATGTGGCGTTTTAGCATTGTAATGCTGGTAATAGCAGGGGTCTGCTGCCACGCTTATGGGCAAAATGTAGTTTTTACAGCCGTAGCGGGTGCAGACAAAATAGGCGTAAAGGACAGGGTGCAGGTGCAGTACACCATTAAGGACGCTCAAAACCTTCAGACGGTCTCTACTCCATCAACGGCCGATTTTGCAATAGTTGGTGGCCCTTACCAATCCCAGAGTTCCAATACCCAAATATCAGGTAATAGGATGATACAGTCGCAGTCCATATCACTGACGTATGTATTGCAACCAAAACGTGAAGGGACGTTTACCATTCCACCCGTTGTGGCCAAGGATGCCGCAGGACATAGCTACCAAACAAACGCACTGACCCTGCAGCTGCTGCCCGGCTCACTGCAACAGCAGCAAATGCAGCAGCAACAACAGCAACGCCGCAGGTATGACCCGTTTGCCCAGCAGGATGACGATATACTGGCCATGATGCAGCACATGCAGCAACTACAGCAGCAACAACTGCAAATGATGCAACGCCGTGGCCAGGCACAACAGGCTCCGCAGCAACAGCAACAACCACAGAAAGCAGAAGCATCTCCTGAAGTAAATGACGAAGAGATCAAGAAAGACCTGTTCATAAGAGTGGTGGTAGATAAGAGTAAGGTGCATGTGGGCGAACAGATAACCACCAGCTATAAGCTGTATTCCCGCCTGCCGATGCAGATGGGTATATCTAAACTGCCATCGCTGAACGGGTTCTGGACACAGGATTTTGAGATACCCAAGCAGGCAAAACCAACAGAAGAAGTGCTGGATGGTAAGAAGTACCAGGTGTTCCTGCTGAAGAAATCTGCACTGTTCCCGCAGCAAACAGGTACGCTGGAACTGGATCCCGCGGAAGCAAAAGGTGTGGCAAGGATAGTAAGAGAGGTGCGCCACCGCATGTCTGACATGTTTGGCAATGGTACGCTGATGATGAACGATCCGTTCTTCAATAACTCTTATTACAATACCATGTCTTACAAGGATGTGGATGTACACATCAAGAGCATACCGGTGAAGATAACCGTTACTGCACTGCCGGAAAAGGATAAGCCGGAACACTTTGGCGGAGCAGTTGGCAGCTTTAACATCACCAGCAAGATCGATAAAAAGGAAATAACTACCGATGATGTTGCTACACTGACCCTGAACATATCAGGCAGTGGTAATCTGAAACTGATTGAAGCACCAAAATTGGAGTTACCGAACGGGCTGGTTTCTTACGACCCACAGGTAATAGATACGATAACCGGTCGTAGTACGACAATCAGCGGATCAAAGATCATCAGTTACGTGATCACCCCACAAACGCCGGGAGATTATGATATACCTGCAATTGAGTTTTCTTACTTCAACCCGCAGACCGGAACATATACTACAGAACACACACAGCCGTTCAAACTGCATGTGACACCAGGCAAGGACTATGCTGCGGCAGGAAAGAAGGGCAATAACGGATCGCTGAAGGATATACATGATATAGTAAAACAACCGCTGGGGGCATTGAACTATAAGAGCAAGCCCATACTGTATACTACCGGTTACTGGTCTTTGTATGCATTTCCGCTATTGACTTTTATAGGGCTCATTGTTTGGAAGAAGCGTGATGAGGAACTATCGAAAGACACAGCAGGATTAAGGAGCAGGCGTGCCAATAAGGTAGCACTGCAGCGCCTGGTGACCGCTAAAAAGCTATTACTGCAGGAAGACAAGAAACCATTTTACGAAGAAGTATCGAAAGCAATATGGTTGTACCTAAGCGATAAACTGGCCATACCGTTATCTGCGTTATCAAAGGACACGGCTACAGAGGCAATGAATCAGCATAAGGTGCCACAGTCATTGCAGAAGAATATAGACAATGTGATCTGGGAGTGTGAAACAGCGTTGTATGCGTCGGGAGGATCGAGGCAGATGGCTAACACTTATGAAGAGGCAATAAAAGTGATCAGTGAACTGGAAGTAGTATTTAAAGCATGAGGCATTCAATATTCATAACGGTAGTACTATCATTGCTGACCCTGGGCAGCTATGCGGCTGACCATAATGCAATGTGGCAAAAGGCAAATGCTTTTTACCAGCAAAGGCAGTATGACAGTGCTGCCGCATACTATGAGCAGATAGCAGCACAACAACCGCAAAATGCCACACTATACTACAACCTGGGCAATGCTTACTACCGGATGAACAAAGTAGCCTTGTCTGTACTGAACTATGAACGAGCACTGCAGATAAACCCTGAATATGCTGATGCTAAAGACAACCTGGCACTGGCACACAACCGTATACCAAACCATATAGCTAATACAGGCAACATCTTTTTCATTAACTGGTGGCAGTCTTTGACCGATGCCGGTAAGGCGAATACATGGGCCTTGCTTGCCCTTGTCAGCTTTGTGCTGATGATGACAGTACTGCTGGCCCGCCGTTTTCCGCAGGCCGTGGGTGTGCGCGTACCGGGACAATTGGCAGGCGTATTTGGATTCGCATGTGTATGCTTTTTGATACCAGCCTACCCTTCCGCAAGAAACAATACAAACGGCACAGCAGCTGTAGTGATGCAAAATGATGCCCCGCTGATGAATAGTGAGCAAAAAGGGAAACCGCTGGCGCTGGTGCCAGAGGCTACCACGGTAAAAATAAACAGAGAAAAAGCAGGATGGGCAGAGGTAACACTACCCGATGGCAGAACAGGATGGCTGCAACTAAGTCTTATCAATAAAATATAATTATTTCTTCCGCTTTTTTTGTTGATTTGTACTATGGTAACATATTGGGTAAAAACACCCCAATGGCTTAAAAAATTCTTCCCTAAGGAAATGATATGGGATATGCCCGTGGGTAAGGAGCCGGCTGTGTACCTGACATTTGATGATGGCCCACACCCGATAGTTACCCCGATAGTACTGGAACTGCTTGCCAAACACGATGCGAAAGCGACCTTCTTTTGCGTAGGAAACAATGTAACACAACACCCGGATATATATGATTCGGTGCTGGAAGCAGGACATACCACAGGCAACCATACCTACGACCATGTGAATGGATGGAAGACCGGTAACAACGATTACCTGAAAAATATAGAGCGGGCAGGCAGGCAAATAAGAAGCAGGCTGTTTCGCCCACCATATGGCAGGATCAAATTCTCGCAGGTGAGGAAACTCAGGAAAAACAATCCTTTCAGGAAGATATACATGTGGGATATACTGAGTGCGGATTTTGATAAGAATATAAGCCCGCAGCAATGCCTGGAGAATGTACTTAATCACATTCAGCCGGGTTCTATAATTGTATTTCATGACAGTGAAAAAGCCTGGGAGCGGATGAGCTATGCGCTGCCACAGGTTCTGGCTTACTGCCAACAACAAAACTGGGCAATGAAGGCCCTGCCCAAATAACAATGATATATACAGACTCACATACACACCTATACGACGAGCAATTGCTGGCAGATGAAGGACAAATACAACGGGCAATAGAAGCCGGGGTGACCAGGATGTATATGCCTAACTGCGACAGTACCACTATAGCAGGAATGCTGCAACTGGCTGACCAATGGCCAGAAAATTGCTTGCCCATGATGGGACTGCACCCTTGCTATGTAAAAGAACATTATAAGCAGGAACTGGCACTGGTAGCGGATTGGTTAGGGAAAAGGAAATTTGCAGCCATTGGGGAGATAGGACTGGACTACTACTGGGATATGACCTACAAGGAAC
>CAYZKL010000087.1:0-602 GCA_964478855.1 uncultured Flavipsychrobacter sp. | reverse complement strand
GAACAGCAGAAGGAGGCTTTCGAAAAACAAATTGACCTGGCACTGCAGTATGACCTGCCGATAGTGATACACAGCCGTGAATCGACACAGGATTGCATAGATATAGTGCGCAGCAAACAGAATGGCAACCTGAAAGGTATCTTTCATTGTTTCAGCGGCACAACCGAAGAGGCAAAACAGGTCGTAGAACTGGGTTTTTACCTTGGCATAGGCGGCGTGATCACTTATAAGAAAAGTAACCTGTCTGATATACTACAGGCCATACCCCTGCAACATATAGTGCTGGAAACAGATGCCCCCTACCTGGCACCGGTACCCTACCGTGGCAAACGCAATGAAAGCAGCTATATACCGCTGATAGCCGCTAAAATAGCGGAAGTACTGAATTGCCCGGCCGAAGAGGTGGCGACAATAACAACTGCGAACTGCAAGCAAATATTTGCTATGTAACGCTGTTTACAACACGATATATTTCTTTTTCTTTCTGCCGATAGAATTATTACCTTTGCATCCCTTCGACCATGGCTTTTAGCTAAGGTTGAACAAAGGAGAGATGCTCGAGTGGCTGAAGAGGCACGCCTGGAAAGTGTGTATACCTGTCA
>CAYZKL010000086.1:1962-16393 GCA_964478855.1 uncultured Flavipsychrobacter sp. | reverse complement strand
AGCCGCCGCCGCCGCCGCCGCCCCAACCAACAGCAGAACCACCCAGACCAAGAGCACCGGGAGAAGCTGCACCACCAGGAGTACCACCCGCACCACCTGCTGTCTGGGATCCACCGTTACCACCATTGGTACCACCATTACTGCTACAGAAAAAACCAGATTCGCCAACCAGGCCACCGGCGTTACCACCTCTTTGGGCGTCTTAACCGCCACAGTTATAGCCAGCGCCACCGCCGCCACCTGCAACTATTATACGATTAGAGAGTGCAGTACCGTCAATACGAATGTCTGTAGCACCACCGCCACCACAACCATATTGAGAACCTGCGGCTCCGCCATTCCAACCACCAGCTCCGCCAGAACAACATGTGTTGTCCGTGCCCGCCTGCCCAACAAAGAGATATAAGACCTGTCCCGGTGTTGTAGCGATTGTACATTGCAAACGACCTCCGTATCCACCTCTGCTGGGACCATAGGATGCGTTAGTTCCGCCTTTAGGACCAATTGCGTCCACCACAATGGAAAATGTTCCAGGAGTTACTGTATAAGGTTGTATGGAACCTGTATAAGTGAAGGTGATGGGTGTTTGACCATACCCCTTAAGGCATGAACCAATCAAAATAGCAACAAACATTGCCAATTTAAGAGTGTAATTTTTTTTCATAAAAGGTTCGTTTTTCGGAGAGAAAACAAATATATTGATAAAAAAGGTAAAATTCAAAAAAACGCAAGTCAAAATAAAATATTTTTTTGACAAAGAACAGATGCCGACAGTCTGAATTTTTCAAAAAAAAAGTGCCACAATAAATGTGGCACTTTCCTAATAAAATGAAAACTACTATTGTTCGATCACGATATGTACTACAGTGTTTTCAGTAGCAGAACGCAAGCTCAACAGATACATGCCATTAGCAATGTTGTTAAGCTGTACATGTTGATCTACATTGCCATTCTGAGCAAGTATTTTATTTGCATAAACTACCTGACCAAGCATGTTGGTGATCTCAACAGTTAATTCCTGATCGTCAGCGATACCTAAAGAACCCTTGATTGCAAAAGATCCTTTGTTAGGGTTAGGCATCACGCGGATATCGCTACCTGCAGAAGTAACCTGAGCTACACCTACATTATTCCTAACATTAACAACAACAGCTTTAGTTGACGGAAGACCACCGCAAAGGCCGCTACCGGTAACCATACAACTTACTGAATCCTTATTAACAAGTGTGTTGCTGATGAAAGTATTACCAGTAGCAACCGGAGCACCATTAACATACCACTGGAAAGTAGGTGCAGGGCCTCCGTTAGCAGAGATAACTGCTTTAAATGTATCAGGCTGACCAATTACGATATTGGTAAGGCATGTAATAGTGAACGTAGGTGCAACCGGCGTTACTACTGACATGAGGAGCGAATTACTTGTAGCTTCATCAGCAGTACGGCAAGCATAATCACTTGTCATGATGCAAGAGATGATTTCGCCATTAGCAGGAACGCCTGTGTAAGTAAGACCCGTTCCAACCGGAGAAGTAGAACCAGACTTATACCAAGTATAAGTAGGCAACATACCACCATAAGAAGGGAATGCACTATAAATAACCGTAGTAGCAGGACAAACTGTCACTCCGGTATTTGCGGAGATGGTAACAGCAGGAGCAACTAATGGGTTAACGATCATAGTAACTGTAGCTGTAGCAGTAGCAGGAGTTGCACATGCTTCCGAACTAGTCATTGTTACAGTAACGACATCACCATTCACGGCTTCATATCCATAACCTACAGAATCAATAGCATCTGAAGGGATTGTACCATTAACTGTCCACTGATAATGAGGAGTACTACCTGCATTTGCAGTAGTAGCCAAATAAAGAATAGTATCAGCGCAAACAGTCATTGTAGAACCACTAGCGATACTCAAAGAAGGAACGACAATTGGATTAACACTAACATTAGCGCTTGAAGACATGTTGCTAGTACAACCGGTAGAAGGAATCATAGCTACAACGGTATAGTTACCAGCAGCAGCCTGAGGACCAAAAGTAAGCGGGCTACCAATACCCATATATGTGCCTGCA
Organism: uncultured Flavipsychrobacter sp.; assembly: GCA_964478855.1. Lineage (GTDB taxonomy): Bacteria > Bacteroidota > Bacteroidia > Chitinophagales > Chitinophagaceae > Nemorincola. The sequence goes on along the minus strand of CAYZKL010000086.1, from coordinate 14,318 downwards.
ACCGGCATAGTGCCATTATAGAGCATGTAATTAGTACCAATATCAGAACCGCTGATATCAACATTAACACCTGCACCGCCAGCACAATATGCACCACCACCTGTTACGGTATAAACATTAGGAAGCGGGTTAACTGTAATAGAAGCAGCACTCATCATATTATTCACACAACCAGAAGCAGCCTCTGTAGCTATTATAGTGTAAGTACCGCCTGTAGTCTGTAAACCGAAATCAAGAGTAAGACCAGTACCAGACAATGACATACCTACAGGTGAACCCATATTGTATAACTGATAATTTATGCCTGAAGCAGAACCGCTCAGTCCGATGTGGTTACCTGTACCACCAGCGCAATAGCTACCACCACCTGTAACAACATAAGGATGAGGCAAAGCACCAACAGTAACCAGTGCAGAACCTGACATATTTGAAGTACATCCGGTTGAGCCATCAGTTCCCATAATTGTATAAGTACCAGCAGTAGTGAATACGCCGAAATTAAGAGATGATCCGGTACCGATCATTGCACTACCTACAGGAGTAAGGCCAGAATATAACTGGTAGCTTATTGTTGCATCTGAAGAGGCCAAACCAATATTAACACCAGTACCGCCGAGGCAATAAGTACCACCACCTGTAGTAGTGTGAGCAATTGGTAAAGGATCGATAGCAACTGTTGCATTTCCGTTCATATTATTAGAACAACCTGTAACGGTACTTGTAGCTACCACGGTATAAATACCAGGAGCAGTCTGCAGACCGAAATTGATAACAGATCCTGAACCTGCAACCGGAGTACCTACCGGCATAGTACCGTTATAAAGCTGGTAAGCGATGCCGCCATTTGAAGCGCTAAGGCTTACAGGAACACCTGTGCCGGTAGCACAATAATTACCGCCACCTGTAGTGGTATAAACAGCAGGCAGAGATGAAACAGTCACAGTAGCACTTCCAGTCATATTCCTAACGCAACCGGTTGTTGCATTAGTTGCGATAACTGTATATAAACCCGGAGTAGTTTTCAGGCCGAAATCGAGAACAGTACCAGTTCCAGCCGCCGGCATATCTGATGCGATGCCATTGATGTATAATTGATAATTAACACCGATGCTGGAGAAAGTAAGTCCGACGTGAACACCAGAAGTGCCTAAGCAATAATTACCACCACCTGTAACAGAGAATATTGCTGGTAAAGGATTGATAGTTACCGTAACACTACCTGACATGTTGATGTTACATCCTGTTGAAGTATTAGTAGCAACTACAGTGTAAACACCTGAACTTGTTTTAAAACCAAAATCGAGTGGTAAACCAGTACCTGCTAATGGTGCACCCATAGGCGAACCTGCATAATATAACTGATAGCTGATACCTGCATCTGAGCCATTAAGAGCGACATCAACACCTGAACCACCTACACAATAGTTACCACCACCTGTAACAGCATAAACCACAGGAAGCGGATCAACAACCACTGTAGCACTACCTAACATATATTGAGTACAACCTGTAGCTGAATTTATAGCTAATACTGTATAAGTTCCCAAAGTTGTCTGTAAACCGAAATTGAGCGGCATACCGGTACCTGCTACCAAGCCACCTACCGGAGAACCTCCGTTATATAATTGATAATTAATACCTGTACTAGAGTTACTTAAACCTACAGCAACACCAGCTCCACCGGCGCAAAAATTACCACCGCCATTAACCGAGAATACACTTGGTAACGGATTGATGGAAACTGAAACAGCACCTGCCATACCGTTGGTACAACCTGTAGTAGTATTAGTACCTACGATAGAATAAGAACCCGGAGTAGTAATTGCACCGAAATCGAGTGCGCCACCAGTTCCTACAACCAGTCCGCCAGGTACAGGCACACCAGTATTATATAACTGATAGCTAACACCTGAATTAGAGAATGGCAGACCAACATGAACACCTGATCCGCCGGTGCAATAGCTACCACCGCCCGAAATTGTGTATGCAGTAGGCAATGGATTAACAGATATTGTAGCAGTACCTGACATATTGCTTGAGCAACCCGTAGTAGCGTTAACTGCTACTATGGAATATGTACCTGCAATACTCATAGGAGGGAAGCAAATACTAACACCTGTACCTGCGATCGGAGAACCAACCGGTGAAGCACCTGAATATAACTGGTAATTAACGCCTGCATCACTACCGCTTAGGCAGACATTCAAGCCTGACCCACCTGCGCAAAAACTACCTCCACCAGAAACTGTATATACATTAGGTACCGGGTTAACAACAATAACTGCGCTACCGGTCATGTTATTGGTACAACCAGTAGCAGTAGTAACTGCAACAACAGTATAAGTACCAGCAACATTGAATGTACCGAAATTCAATGACAGACCAGTACCTGATAACGGACTACCAACAGCAGCAGCACCATTATATAATTGATAATTGACACCAATATCAGAACCCGTTAATCCAATAGCATTTCCAATGCCACCTGCACAAGATGAACCACCACCTGTAACGGTATAAGCTACCGGTACAGGATTTACTACAACATTTGCAGAGCCTGACATATTTAACTGACAAGAAGACGCCGGATCAACGGCAACAACAGTATAAGAACCTGCTGTAGTTATTAAACCAAAATTGAGTAAAGTACCAGTACCCGGATTTGTGGTAACCAACGTACCACCTCTCCATAGCTGATAATCGATAGCATTAGTAGAACTATTGAGTCCTACAGGAACGCCAGAAGAACCTGCGCAATAACTACCGCCACCTGTAACTGTAAATAAAGAAGGAGAAATATTAACTGTAGTACCTTTAGTAGCAAAGCAACCTGTTGCATTTAAAGTGTAAGTAATAGTAGGGTTTCCTACTGCAAGTCCTGTTACAAGACCAGTTGTTAAACCAACTGAAGCTTGTGCAGGATTGCTGCTTGTCCATGTACCTGCAGGTGTAGCGTCACTTAATGTAGAAGGTGTAGCACTGCAAATAACAGTGCTGCCAGAAATTGCAGCAGGCACCGGATTAACAGTAACAGTTTTAACGGCACTTGCGGAACCGCAAGAATAAACGATATTATTAGTAACAGTAACTGTTCCGACAGAAACGCTGGTAACTATACCTGTAAGGCTACCTACTGTAGCTACAGCAGGATTACTACTAGTCCATACACCACCTGTAGAACCGGTAGAAGTGAGTGCAGAAGTAGACCCGATACCACATATATTAGTATTACCAAGTATAGAGCCGGCAACAGGAGGAGTACATATAGAAGTGATAGTAACAACACCATTACCGGATGCATTATAACCAGGAGTAAGGGTAACACCTGAAGCTACTGTAGGATTGGTATAAGAAGAACCACCACCGCCAGAACCATAGTAGCTACCGCCGCCGCCGCCATAATAGCCACCGCCGCCACCGCCAGCACCATAGCTAGGCGAATAACCATTACCGCCAAGACCTAAAGTACCAGGAGAACCTGCATTGCTATAAGTACCACCGGCACCACCTGATGTCTGAGTACCACCCTGACCATCCTGATAGCCGCTACAAGCTAAACCGTTTGCTCCGGTAAGACCGCCACCGTTACCACCATATTGGTTGCAACAGTTATAGCTGCCACCACCACCGCCGGCAGCAACGCATACACGAGCACTTAAAGCAGTAGACCCGATACGGATATCAGATGCACCACCGCCACCGCCACCATACTGGTAACCGTTACCACCGCCGTTGAAGCCGCCATTATTAGCACTGCAACAAACATAGTTAGTACCTGCACCACCTACATAGATGTAAAGCACGGCACCCGGTGTAGTAGCAATAGTACACTGTGTACGACCACCGCTACCGCCAGTACCTGAACAGTTACCATTACCTCCTTTAGCTCCCTGCATGTCTACGACAACAGAGAAAGTACCAGGTGTTGCAGTATAGGTCTGCACTGATCCTGTATAGCTATAGGTGATCTGTGCATTAACACTTCTATTAAAGCCTAGTAACAGCATTACCAGAAGTGTTAGTTTTGAAAGGTAAAATCGAGTCATAAAAAAATTGTTTTAATTTTCTAAAAACAAATATAATTGATAATAACAGTTACGCTAATTAAAGATATCCACATTGTTAATTAACAGAATTGCATAACCATAATTATGGCTAGTACGATCTTGTTAAAAATGGCTGAAGTCAATCCCAGATTGAAATCAACCAAAAAAAAAGCAATAATGGGTATTAAATTATTAACAAGATTTATAGAGAACAGACTACAATAATAAACATTAGTCAAGTAAATTTAACGAAATAAATTGATAATAATCAGTTAATAACTCATAAAAATATTTTTTTAAACTGTTTTACAGCTTACTGGGAGTTTTTGACCAATATAATATTATGTAATTTGTAAGTTAACTGATGTTTGTAAGAATTTCGTAAAAACGGAAGCAATCTTCGTAGGTATTGTACAAGGGAACCGGTGCGATACGTATAACATTGGGTTCCCGCCAGTCTGCGATAACACCATTTTCGGTCAAAGCCTCAAACACCTCCCTACCACGATCTGCAAACAACAAAGATAGCTGGCAGCCACGCTTAGCAGGTTCTGAGGGGGTAATAATTCGGAACGGAAGATGAGCAATCTGCTGTAACAAATATTCCATATAACCTGTAAGATCAAGGCTTTTGGCCCTTAATGCATCAATTCCTGCTTTTTCAAAAATATCAAGAGATGCGTTATGCGCAACCATATTGAATACAGGGGCATTGCTCATTTGCCAGCTTGCAGCGCCCTTTTGCGGTACGAAGCCTTTCTGCATTTTAAAGCGTGTTTTCTCATCATTGCCCCACCATCCCGCAAGGCGGAACAGATCGGGGTTATTACCATGGCGCTCATGAACAAAAGCACCACCTACCCCACCCGGGCCTGAATTGAGGTACTTGTAGGAACACCAGCATGCAAAATCCACATCCCAGGCGTGAAGGCTCAATGGAATATTACCAACTGCATGTGCCAGATCGAAACCGGCATAGGCCCCAACGCTGTGCGCAGCCTTTGTAATACCCTCGAGATCAAAGAACTGACCGGTATAGTAGTTAACCCCGCCGATCATTACCACGGCAAGAGACTCCCCTGCTTCGTTTATAGCCGCAGTGATATCTTCATCTGCAATAGTATAGGCACCCTCACGCGGTGATATCTCGATAATAGCATCATTGGGATCATAGCCATACATGCGTACCTGTGTTTCGATAGCATACTGATCTGAAGGGAACGCACCGGCCTCCATCAATATCCTGTAACGCTTGCCCTTAGGGCGATAGAACGAAAGCATGAGCATGTGCAGATTCACAGTGAGTGTATTCATTGCTACTACTTCATCCTTTTCCGCACCTACTATTTTCGACAGTCTTTCCTCAAAAAAATGATGATAAGAAAACCATGGATAACCGGCATTAAAATGTCCTTCAACACCATACTTGCCCCAGTCGCGAAGTTCCTTTTCCATCAGGTAGCTGACACTTTTGGGCTGCAGGCCAAGCGAATTACCACAGAAGTAATGCACATCTTCACCTTCGTGCTGGGGAAATATAAAACGTTCCCTGAATGGATATAGTGTATCTAACTGATCGCAGCTTAGTGCGTATTCAAGCGATGCTTCGTATGGAGCGGACATGAAAGTGATTATTTGAGCCCCAAAAGTAAAAAAGTAATCCCGATATTTTCAGAAGAAAGCAACGCCCGCTAACCCACCGCTCCTTTTGCCATTATCTGCCGCTATAAATACTGCAATTACCGATAATTTAACACCTCCTGCCGACTAATCATACTATGGTAATTGAACATATTGTACTTTTGACAAAAATTATTAAACAATGAAAGGATTATATATTGCCTTAGGAATCATTCTGTTAATAGTACTGGTAGGTGGCTGCGGCTACAACGGTATGAACGGTGCCAGCAAAGAAGTGGACCAAAAATGGGCTGATGTACAGAGCAGCTACCAACGCAGGTCGGACCTGATACCAAACCTGGTAGCAACTGTAAAGGGAGCTGCAAACTTTGAAACAACAACACTGACACAAGTGATACAGGCAAGAGCCAGTGCAACATCTATAAAAGTAGATGCTAAGGATCTTACCCCTGAAAAAATGCAGCAGTTCCAAGCATCTCAGGGTCAACTGAGCCAGGCACTCGGCCGACTGATGGTGGTATCAGAACAATACCCGCAACTGAAAGCGAACGAGAATTTCAAATCGCTGCAGGATCAACTGGAAGGTACTGAGAACAGGATCAAAGTATCTCGTGATGATTTCAACAAGTCAGTTAAAGACTACAATGTTAAGGTGAGCAACTTCCCTAACAATATACTTGCCGGCATGTTCCATTTCAAAGAAAGGCCATCATTTGTAGCTGAGGCCGGCGCTGAGAAAGCACCTGAAGTAAAATTCTGATCTGATAAAAGATAACCATGTTCTCACTATTCGAAAAAAAGCCATTGCTAGACCGCGATACACAGCAACAGATAGTTGCGTGTATCGTGGAGGCAGAAAGTAAGACCAGTGGTGAGATACGCATCTTCATAGAGTCTAAGTGTACTTATGTGGACCCTATGGACAGAGCAAAAGAAATATTTGCAAGCCTGGCCATGGACAAGACAGAAGCGCGCAATGCGATCATCATTTATGTGGCATTGGCCGATAGGCAGTTTGCATTGTTCGGAGATACTGTGATCTATGAAAAAGCGGGTGGGCCTAAGTTCTGGGAGAAGGCTGCAGAAAAACTGGTAGGCCATTTGAAAAATAATGAGATCACCGATGGTCTGTGCAACTGCATCAGGGAACTGGGATCGGCACTGGCAGCGCATTTCCCGTATGACCCCGCTATAAAGAAAAACGAATTGCCTGACGAAATAGTTTTTGGTAAATGATCTGTAGTATGAACAACAGGCTGCGCTTACTGGTATTGTCATTTGTATTGCTGCTGGCCGGTATGCAAAGCTACGCTGTAGAAAAAATACCATCACGGCCATCGCCACCAAGGCTGGTGAACGACATGGCAAATATGCTTACCGAAGGTGAGCAAAACCAGTTGGAATCAAAGCTGCTGGAATTTGAGCGTACCACAACTACACAGATCACCATTGTAACTGTTGACAATTTAGGGAACTATGATGTCTCGGACTTTGCTATAAAGCTTGGTAAGGAATGGGGCGTGGGCCAAAGCGGAAGGAACAACGGAGTAGTGATACTTGCATCAATGCAAGACCATAAGATCAACATATCTACCGGTAAGGGCCTGGAAGGAGCACTTACTGATCTTACCTGTGGCCGCATCATCAGGAATGAGATGGTGCCTAACTTTAAGAACAAAGATTTTTATCACGGCTTCTCTAAAGCAGCAGATGCCGTAATAGCCGCAACAAAGGGCGAATACAAAGCAGACGGACATGCCAAACAAAAACGTGTACCTGCAACTGCAATAATACTCAGTGTAATATTCCTGATCTTCATACTCCGCATGTTCAAAGGAGGAGGCGGTGGTGGCGGCAACTATATGAGCGGCCGTGGCATAGGCAACTTTGCCACCGGTATGATCATAGGCAACCTGCTAAGCGGAGGCCGCGGTGGTGGTGGCGGCTGGGGCGGCGGAGATAGTGGTGGCGGTGGTTTCGGTGGATTTGGAGGCGGTGACTTCGGTGGCGGTGGTGCAAGCGGCAGCTGGTAACTACCGGTAAACTAGACTACTCAAAAGAGCCTTCAGGAAAGACGATCTCCTCGAGATACAAACCATGCCCTGCTACATTGAAGAATGCCTTTGTGCAATCTTTTGCTTCTATTATTTTTCTGAGTTCATCGGTGGAATGCCCGTAACGTGCAATGTGTAACTGTGTGCACACCAGGCCACGAACCATGCCGCGCAAAAAACGATTAGCCTCCACCACATAATGTAACTCCTCTCCCTGCTGCTCCCAATAAGATGACATGATGTTACAGTTGAACGTCTTTGTCTGTGAATTTCTTTTTGCAAAAGATTCAAACTGTTCGTACTCCTTTATTACCGCAGCTGTAGCATGCAGCATATCATGATCTAATGTGAAGGGATAGTACAACGCCCGGCCGTGCAGGAATGGATTTTTGCGCATGTATATGCGGTAACGATACCGCCGGCTGACAGCATCAAAACGCACATTGAATTCAGGATCTACGGCCTTGTACACTTTGTTAACCGCCAGGCCATCCGGCAGTATCGCATTGCATTTATACAACAGATCGAACTGCAATTCCCCATCAATATCAAAGTGATAATAATTGCACAGTGCATGTACGCCTTCATCGGTGCGGCTGGCACCATACGATGCTATCGGCGTACGTAATAAAGTACTCAACGCAGTATTGACAGCAAGCTGCACCGTAACCTGCTCACCCTGTATCTGTGAACCGTGAAACTTAGTACCATCATACATTACCTCGAGTACATAACGCGCCATAACTGCAGAAATTGGAAGCAAAAATAACCTTTGGTTGTTAAACTGTATTTAGTTTTCTTGCAGCCCTCGCCTTGCGCTCCAGCCACCAGCCTACAAAGCCAAATGTAATGGCAAGAATGAGGAAGAAAAGTCCCTTATTAAGGGCATCCCAGAAATACTCGAAATAACGTGTGTAGAGATTGATAAGCAGGAACAGAACTGCCATATCCCTTGCCAATTCATCTTTATACTTGATGCCAATAAAAAAGCTGATGACACTAGCCGCAGCAAATAAGATAGAATAACCCAGCACATGAACCTGGCGTACCTGCTGCCAGCCGGTAAGGGTATTAAAATTGCCAAAAATGGAAACACCCCAAAGCGCAGTGAATAGTAAAATAAGACCTGTAGCATAGGTAATACGCTGTGTAAATGCTATCCATGTGATATTGTGCTGTATCAATGACAAACCGAGAATGAACATACCAAGTACTACATACCTCATAGGATAATTCATACCGAGAAATAAGTTATCGGTACTCTGCCAGGTGCTGAACGTGCAGAACCAGCATATAAATGCTACCAAAGCCCCTATCCATAACGAACGGGAACGGAACAAAGGACTCAGTATGGCCAGTATGATATAAGCAAATAACAGGAACGTAGTGTAGGTGTTGTAAGCGCCTAACTGCTTACATATATACACCAGCGATGTAACCACAGAAAGCCCGCCCAGCACCATGTATATCTCGTAGGCAATGGGAGTTGTATAACGCCTCTTTTTGCTCACATACCAAAACCACATCACAGATAATAAGGAGGTAATACCTGCAATGACCAGATCATTCCAGGCGAAGTATAGTTTTATCTTCTCCAGCAGTTTATCATTGATGAAGATGGCACCAAATGCAAGCAGTGTACAAAACAGCGCAACAAAGAAAAAGTATTGCGCGATCTGCTGCCTGTCGGTATGTTTAGGCATAATAGAAGCCCTGAGTTCATCTGCTTTATCAGGCGTAAGCATGCCGTCCTTTTGCCAGACATCCAAAGCCTGTTGCAATACTTTCAGTTCCTGCTTATCTGCTTCCATAATTAAGAAATGAAGTTAAGATAATTAATGAAAAGAGCGATAGTGAACATAAAAAGGTACAGCCCCGAAAAACGGGGCTGTACACAAATATGATGCAGCAAAAAATTATGCTAAAGCGCTAACTCTTTTTACTATACCTGATTTCAGGTTGCTTGCTTTGTTCTTATGTATAACGTTGCGTTTTGCAAGCTTATCGATCATAGAGATCACTTTATTCAGATTCTCCTGGGCAGTTGCTTTATCAGGTGATGCTAATAAGGTACGGATAGCGTTACGCGTGGTCTTACCGTAATAACGGTTGCGGTCACGACGCTTTTCACTCTGACGGATATCTTTTTTGGTTGCTTTATGGTTTGCCATTCAATTCTCTTTTTAAGGACTGCAAAGGTAAAATAATAATTTTATTTATCAAAAAACTTTTTAAGGCTGTTTTTGCTCGGCAAAAATGAGCTTTGAGCTCTTATAAAGTTCGTCTCGTTTCTTCAGGAACAGGTCTGTTTTGTCCTTTGGAAGGCGGAGGCTGTAATATGGAACAGGCGTTTTGCTATATACATATTTATCATATTCCGGATTCCAGCGGATAAGCAGCTTTTTATCGGCACCGATCGCTAATGCCAGCTGATCCATGTGAATAGGCTCGGTGATACGGATAATAGACATATTTTTCAGTTCCTCATCAGTAAAAGGCAGTTTTTTAACTGCGGGGGCAGCGGCCGGGGCATTAGGTGTACCCGGTGCGGCACCAACGCCGGCTGCAACTGCAGCAGGTATTGGCATGAGTTCTTCTTCCTTACCAAACTTAAAGTCCACAGGTATGCTACCAAGGTTAATGAATTTGCTCAGGTTCTCAAAGATGCTTGCTGTAGCGATAAAAGCGAGTACATGGCCCTGAGTTTCACGGGGCAGGTATTCCTTTATATCCCAGAAATTGCGGCTGCCTGTACGGGCAATAGCACGCTGCACGGGGGTAGGGCCGCTATTGTAAGCTGCAATGACCAGTAACCAATCGTTCAACTGGCTGTAGAGCAGTTCCAGGTACTTAGTAGCCGCAGCAGTAGATTTTTGCAGATCACGGCGCTCATCTACCTTACGGTTCACTGCCAGGCCCATCATACGTGCGGTTGTCTCCATAAGCTGCCATGGGCCTACGGCACCGGCATGGGAAACAGCATTACGATTGAGTGCAGACTCAATAACAGCGAGGTATTTAAGTTCCTTTGGCAGGTTCTTTTTCTCCAGTACGTTATCTATCACAGAAAATGGCGTGGCACTGTTGCCCTGCACACTGCTCAGTGTTCTGTTATGCACTTCCATGTACTTGCGTACAAAGTCGTTCATATAATCGTTCTTGTCACCAAAGTATGCTTTTTCGCCTGCGAGCGGCACCTTGCTGTACTTGCCATCCTGGGCGGCACCTGCGGGCAGATTGGCCGCCAGCAATGGCTTTGAGGTGAGCTTTGTTTTATTGGTATCTGCCACCTTTGCGACAACTGCAGCGGGCTTAACCACGCCACTACCCTGCTGCGCCTGTAAAGACGAAACAGATATTGCCACAAGAAGAGTAGACAAAATGAGTTTTAATTGCATGTGCTTATCGTTGTTTAAGCGGTAATTCATGCAACCCTTAGAAAAGGGAAGCCTATTGAATAAAATGTATGGGAATGCGAAAGGGCGCTATCAGGCGTTGTTTGCAGAATTGTTAGTAGCCTGGATCTTTTCCTTGTCCTTAATGCCCGTTTCTATTTCACTTTTGATGCCATCTTTAGCTTCATTGAATTCACGGATGCCTTTTCCAAGACCTTTCGCCAATTCAGGTATTTTTTTACCACCGAATAATACTAACACAATGATCAATAACCATATCATGTGCGGACCGGTAAACATGCTATTTAATAACATAAAAGAAGTGTTTTTGAGCAATTATAAAATAACGGTTAATATATAGGTAGGGCAAAGATAAGATTTATGGCTTAAAAACGAACAGTTCGTTTGTTAAAAGTTAATGAAGGGTTATTTGGATGCCGGAGCGTTAAATACAGCAACAGTATCAAAATCACTTCTTACCTCTATTATCCAGCCCGTCTCTTAGCTGCTTAGTCATGCCGGTGGTGTATGAGCGCCACTTTTCCACTACTTCGTGAATATCGGCAGGCAGGTCTGAATCGAACTGTATCCATTCTTTGGTAACCGGGTGCGTGAAGCCAAGTTCTTTGGCATGGAGGGCCTGTCGAGGCAGTATGGCAAAGCAATTCTCCACGAACTGCTTGTACTTGGTAAAAATGGTACCCTTAACTATCCTGTCGCCACCATAGGTAGCATCACCAAAAAGAGGATGACCTATGTGCTTCATGTGTACACGTATCTGGTGGGTACGGCCGGTCTCCAGGCGCAGCTCCACAAGGGTTACATAGTTGAACCGCTCCAGCACTTTGTAGTGCGTAATAGCGTCCTTGCCATGCTCACCATCGGGGAATGCATCCATGATCTTGCGGAAGCGAATATTGCGGCCAATATGCGCCTGTATAGTACCTTCATCTTCGGCCAGGTCGCCCCAAACGAGGGCTATGTAGCGGCGATAAACGGTATGTTTTTTGAATTGGGCCGCAAGAAGTGTCATAGCCTCATCTGTTTTGGCAATGACCACCAGGCCGGTAGTATCCTTATCTATACGATGCACAAGGCCCACACGGGTGAGGCTTTCAACATCTACATTTTATTGTTTCAGGTAGTAAGACAGGACATTGACCAGCGTACCGGAGTAATTGCCACAGCCTGGGTGCACAACCATACCGCCAGCCTTATTG
>CAYZKL010000086.1:0-1952 GCA_964478855.1 uncultured Flavipsychrobacter sp. | reverse complement strand
CATCAGCGCATCATCTTCATAAGCGATATTGAGCGGTAGATCTTCAGGTAATACCTCACGGCTTTCAGGGCGGCGGGTCTCAAATACCACGATGGTATCATTGGGCCGAACCCTGTAATTGGTCTTTACGATCTCGTTATTGACCAAGATAAAGCCATCCTCGATGGCCTGCTGCACCTTATTACGGGTAGCAGCTTCGAGGCGGACTTGTATGAATTTATCGATACGGAGCGGTTCCTGGCGCTTATCTGTAACTATACGCAGGCGCTCCACAGGTTCGTCCCCGGCCTCGGCTACATCCGTCTCCGGGTCCTCGTCATCCCATACATCTTCTATATCTTGCTCATTGGCCATGGTGCAAATATAAGCCATAAGGAGAATGTTCCCGATTTGTTGATACCATATAATCAATTACCTTAGTCATAACATGGACCGGAGCGGAATAATGGGCAATAATCCGACACTAAGGAAGGCAGGAACAGGTGTTTTACTGCTTGGGCTTGGAGCAATATGCTGGTTTTGCATCTTTTACATCACTACCGGTTATGATGCCCTGGCCCGTTGGTTTACTGATCTCAACAACTGTTTTTACGGAATAGCCCACTGGCAAGCGTTCTTTACCCCGGCAATAAAGGCGGCAGGAAACCGATACTGTATGTTGGGTGCAGGCTTGTGTGTAGCAGGTGCTGCATACCTGCTCCGGCCAAAGAATAGACCGCAGCAAACTACAGCCCCACTAAAACCCAACAGGGCGGATATGCTTGTGGCATGTATAGCTCTTGTGATAGCGACTTTACTATGGCTGTGGGGTAAAACTCTGGCCGTGCCGTCAACAGACGAGGTTTTCTCGGCAGACAATTTTGCCTCGCTGCATCCTTTCCAGACGATATCCTATTATGCGCTGCCTAATAATCATATCCTGTTCAACCTGCTGAACAATTTACTTTTTCATGCCGTGGCAGATAAGGTGGCGAGCGGCAAAGTGTTGTCGCTGATGTGCTACCTGAGCATTGTTTTGCTTGCTTTTTACTGCATGAAAGGATTGCTGCAGAACCGCTGGAGCGCATTGATAGCTACACTTGTCCTGTCGCTGCAGTTCCCGGTATGGGGATTTGGTTTCCAGGCACGGGGATATGAACTGCTGGCACTTACAGAATGGGGCTCCTTCATACTGCTATGGCAATACCTGGCTAAACCGGACGAGCATAAACTAAAGCTACTGGTACTGGCCTCGGCGACGGGATACTTATGCCTGCCATCGTTCCTTTATTTTCATACTACAATACTTGCTGTGGCTATGGTGTACCAGCTTGCCAATAAGAGAGTGGATATGCTGTTCTGGAAATACCAGGCGATAGGTGCGGCCACGGTGTTCCTGCTGTATTTGCCGTGCCTGTCATTTTCCGGGGTGGATGCAATAACCGCTAACAAATATGTATTGCCTCAAAGCTATGAGGTACTGGCGATAAGAGTAATACCGATGTTCAAAAACTATATGGACTACTGCTTTTGCAATGTGATCACCGGACATTACGCTTACGACCTCATTCTCTTCCTATTACCACTCAGCTTGTTTCTTTATCGGGAAAATAGAAATGCAAGGTTCATTGGCCTATTTTACGTGACCATGTGGCTGGCGTGTACCCTACTTACCGTGATCATGAAAATATACCCGATAGACAGGGCTCTGACAGGCCAGTTCAGTATAACCTTAGCGGCAGTGCTATACTCGGCATACCTGCTGATAACCAATCTGGCAGCAAGGTTACGTATGGCTATATTACCTTGGGTAATGCTGCCATTGACCGTATTGCTGATGATCAACTTTGTTCAAAAAGGCAGATCATATGCGGGCTATTACATTTACCACTACCCGGTAAATTTGAACTTTGACCTATTCATAAATGACGGTGTAAAAACGCTGCCCAAAGATGCCACTATAGGGTTTTCGG
>CAYZKL010000085.1:4300-16511 GCA_964478855.1 uncultured Flavipsychrobacter sp. | reverse complement strand
CGCGATCCTTGGTATGGATGAGTTGAGTGAAGAAGATAAAATGACCGTACAGCGTGCCCGTAAGGTGCAGCGTTTCCTGTCGCAGCCATTCCACGTTGCGGAAGCGTTCACCGGTCTTAAGGGTGTACTGGTACCTATCGAAGAAACGATCCGTGGTTTCAATATGATCATGGATGGTGAAGTAGATGAGTATCCGGAAGCTGCGTTCAACCTTGTAGGTGGCATCGATGACGCTATGATCAAGGGTAAGAAGTTAATGGAGCAGGCTAAAAACTAATCTTAATGGAACTGGAAATATTAACACCCGAGCATAAAGTTTATAGTGGCAAAGTATATGGCGTTCAACTGCCGGGTACTGAGGGTTCTTTCGAAATACTCGAGAATCACGCCCCTATCATCGCTTCATTGGGCAAAGGCAAAATGAAGGTGCTTAAAGACAAGACGCATACTGAGACCTACGAAATATCAGGTGGTTTCATAGAAATGCTGAATAACAAAGCAAGTGTACTGATAGAAGACGCTACAGCGCTCGACTAAGGCAACACTTTCTTTTATTGCGATACTTAATGCCGGGCTCTATGCCCGGCATTATTCATTTTGGAGCAATCACGGTGCTTTGCTACTATGCAAGTGATTTATTTGGTATATTGTTTGATATACATGTAAATGACATTGGTTTTTAACTCTTCAAAGCGCACGATATGAAAAAACAAATACTCGTTTTGCTACTTACTGTATTGGCCGGTTTTTCAGGAAAGGCTCAGAACCTGGTGCCTGATGGCAGCTTCGAGGTGCTGGATAGCATTTGCCCGTACAATGATGTTTTTTATAGCGCATACTGGAATAATCCTACCATAGCATCTCCGGACTACTTTGATACCTGCAGTGGCATACCCGATAATATGGGTGGCTACCAATATGCACGTACAGGCAAGGGTATGATGGCACTGGTAATAAAAGGGAAGGATGCGGAATACAGGGAATACCTGCAGGTAAAGCTGAACCAACCAATGATAGATGCCCATTCCTACTGCGTGGAGTTCTACGTGAATATGGCTAACTGGAGCCAGCTGGTATCTATTCCTCCGCAACTGTATTTTCACGATTCCGCATTTACAAATCCCATCACTACGGTGCTCAATTTCCTGCCGCAGTTCGTGGATACTTCGTTCACGGTATCAGATACGGTGAACTGGATAAAGGTCTCGGGTACGTTCAATTGTTTAGGTAACTACCAGTACATGACTATTGGCAACTTCTTTAATGACGCAAATACCAAGATCATTAACTATGCTCCTTCCTATTTCAGTGCCTACTACTACATAGACGATATCTCTATTACTGACTGTACGCCCAATGCTGTAACTACTGTAAATAATGCAGACCGCCTGCATGTATATCCTAACCCGGCATCTGGTATTGTCTGTATCGATCTTGAAAAGCCGGGCTCCGGTATTGCATCAGTAATAGTTACAGATCTTTCGGGCAGGGTAGTGATCATCAGGTATGGTTACCAGGGCCGCAAAGTAACGGTTGACTGCGAAAGTTTGAATAACGGGATATATTTTGTGGATGTACTTACCGACGGACAGGAGAGATACCATCAGAAAATTGTAGTGGCCAGGTAAAGCTTCCTGATAACCCGTCAATTCCGGCAAGAGTAAAAAAACCAGGTTTTTAAAAGTGCAATTAATTATATTGCTATATATTACAGGTCTTAAACCCCTTCCCTATGCGATCTTCTTTGTTTAAAATCGGAATTACCTGCTTTTCGCTCCTGCTTCTTGCTGATTGTAAAAAGAAGGAGCAAGACAATCAACCACGTATCCCGGGTTCATTGGCGAAGTATACACACCAAATGTGCAAGTCCTACGATTGTCGTCATATTCTTAGAGGTTATGGCGTAATGGATACAACCTATCAATTCAATGATACGACCATCGGGATCAGCTACCTTAATGATAATTCAGTAATGTTCGGCGGGATAACTCTGTCTTTTAGTCAAAGCGATGACAGCGTCCTGGTTTATACGTATACCACAGATTATCGTTATAACTCGGATAAACTAAATTATTTTTATAAAAAAGATAGCATCTGCCTGGAAATGACCAGGCGGCTAAGTAATGCAGGGTATACCGAAGAGCATTATTATTCGAAGTGAATAACAGAAAGGGATAATAAAACGCCGATTACAATAGCCGCTTTCAGCATTGGTTTATTTGCGGATGTGGTTCACTAACCCCCGATTATTAATGGAATAAGCAAAAGAATAAAATACTTGCATGAATAGCATCTTTTTTTATTAAATTGCCTTCCCTTACAAAAATTTTAAAGCTATGTCCGTAAATCTTTGCATCGATTGGGGTAATACCAATGTAAAAGCAGCGATCTTCAACAATGATGTATTGCAGCAGCAGTTCACCTTTTCTGAAGACATTGCCTTAGAGAAAGTAACTGCTATCATGGGTACATTCAATCCTGAGAAAGCAATACTATGTTCTGTCGTTCGTCATGATGATGAACTGGCACACGTCATCAAATCAAAGATACCAACACTGGTAAGAGTGGACGGACATACCCGTGTGCCTATCAATAATGCATACTTGTCGTCTGATACGCTGGGGGCAGACAGGCTGGCCCTGGTAACAGGTGCTCACATGCTCCATCCTGCTAAGAATAACCTGGTGATAAGCCTGGGCACTTGTATCACTTACAACCTGGTGCAGAAGAATAAGACCTTCAGGGGTGGTGCTATATCTCCTGGCCTTAATATGCGCCTGAAGGCTATGAATACCCTCACGGATATGCTGCCGGAAGTAAGCGTGGCAGGCGACCTGCTGTTGCTGGGTTACGATACAGAGACCTGTATGCGTACCGGAGCAGTATACGGCATGGCGGCTGAAATAGATGGCCTGGTAGCCGAATACGAAAAGCAATACCCTGATTTTAACGCCATCTTAACGGGCGGGGATGCACCTTTCTTTGCAAGCAAACTTAAAAGTAAGATATTTGCCGACCCTGACTTATTGTTGAAGGGACTAAATTTAATTTTAAACTATAATGTGTCGTATCCACGCTAAGGTTTTAATAATCATATTATCAGTGCTTGGCAGTATCAATGCTACTGCCCAAACCGGTGGAACCAGCAATCCTACCAACCAGCGTGAGAATAATCCCTACTCTAAATTCGGAATAGGAGAGTTTATTAATGGCAATAACACCATACTAAGGGGTATGGGCAATATCACATCTGCCTATGCAAGTCCGTATGCTGTAAACTCAGATAATCCGGCATCTTATTCTTTTTTACAGCGTACCACATTCGAGGCCGGCGGTACTGGCAGTTCCCGCACTATGGAAGCGCAGGGGCTGAGCTACAAAACTGGTACGGCATCTGTTTCTTATCTTAATCTTGCAGTACCCATAGGAGAAGATGGTGGCCTTTGTTTCGGCTTCCGTCCGCATACAAGAGTGTATTACGCACTTGCTGATACCATTTTCAATTCACCGATAGGTATGGCCGGCAGGTCATATAACGGAGAGGGTGGGCTTAACTATGCTTACCTGGGTGCGGCACGAAAATATAAAGGCCTGAGCGTTGGTTTTAACCTGGGTTACCTGTTCGGTACGCTGCGCCACACTTCAGCATTGGTGCCGCTCGATTCTCTTGGTGTCAACAGGGCTTATACATCAGAGTTCACCAATTACAACAGGATAGGCGGACTGAACTGGAAAGCAGGTGTGATGTATGAGCGCAAACTTGATTCTAACTATAGCATCCGCATAGGTGGTACGCTTGCATTGCAGCAGAACATCACCGAGAAACTAAATGCCTTCCAGATTAGCAGCTACAACTTCGGCGATACTTTTGTAAGCGATACATCAACTTACGTAGGTGAGCAAAAAGGTAAATTAAAATTGCCTTTGTCTTACAGCATAGGCGTATTGCTTTCACGCAATGATAAATGGAGCGTAGGCATTGACTATACAGCTACGCGCTGGAGCGGGTTCCGCAGTTCGCCTGATAGTTCATTGCAGGTAGGTGTGGGCAGCGGTTCGTACAAAATAAGCCTTGGTGGCGAGATAACGCCGGATATCAACAGCATCCGCAGGTACCTGGCACGTGCCACTTATCGTGTCGGGGCATACTACGGTACCGATTACCTGAACCTGAATAACACGGCTTTGCCATGTTATGGCCTTACTGCAGGCCTTAGCCTGCCATTCAAGCGCTCGCTTTCCCGCATACACATGGCAGCTGATTTCGGCCGTATGGGTACTTCGGCAAATAACCTCATACTGACAAATTATATTAAATTTACAATGGGCTTTACCTTTAATGATAAATGGTTCATACCTCGTAAATATGATTAGCAGCCTCGGCAAATATTATCATAACATCATTACCCGGATCGTGTTTCCGGGTGTTTTGTTTTGTGTAATGGGCTGCAATAATGACCCTGCCGAGATACGTGCACTTACCACAGCATCTGATAATAAAGAAGACCGAGCGCACGATGTTACCATTATACAGAGTAAGAACGGTAAAGTTCAGTTCCGTCTTTTTGCCCGTGAGTTTGTGAGGAATGAGAGTGCCAAGCCTGCATACATTGATATGAACAGGAACCTGAAGGCCGAGTTCTATAACGACAGCGGACAACTGGAAAGTGTACTTACTGCCGATTCATCCCGATATTACATCTCTGAGAACAATGTGATCGTATGGGATAGTGTGCAGGTGGTACGTAGAAAAGGAGAACAACTGAACACATCAGAACTGATATGGAACAACAGTATCGAAAAGTTCTTTACAGAGAAGCCAGTCCGTATATCTACTAACTCAGAAGTGCTGTATGGCAGCGGTATGGAAGCCAACAGCGACTTCTCATGGTACCGTGTTACCAACCCCAAAGGGTCTGTGCAGGTTAGTAAGGGCGAAGTGCCGCAATAACTATTTAGGTACAGTAATTACAAAAGAAGTTCCCTTACCCTCAGAAGAGATGATATCGATGCTTCCCAGCAGTTTGCCGGTAAGACGCTTTACTATGGCCAGGCCCACGCCGGTGCCATCATCATCCGCAGCTTTGTTATTGAGCCGCTCAAACAGGTTAAACATTTTTTCTTTGTCATCCTCTTTTACGCCCGGGCCATTATCTTTTACTTCAATAGTGAAAGTGGCGGGTGTTTCAGAAAAGATGATCTCCACTGATTTCTTTTCCTTGTCGTTATACTTCACAGCATTGTTGATGAGGTTCAGCATTATCTGCTTCAGTGCTATGCGCGAACTGTAAATATTGTGATCACAGTTAGTGCTGGTGAGTGTAGTATCGGCAGGTAATAAGATCAGGCCACGTACCTCTTCAACAAGACCGGCAATATTGATCTTCTCAGTCGCATCGGTTATCAGTTGCGATGATTTGGAATAATGCAATATACCCTTGATCAGGTCTGATAATTGTTTGGATGACTGGTCCAGGAAGTTCAGGTATTCCTGTGCTTCCTCATCCATATTATGAATGTGGTTCTCCCTCAGCAGGTAAGTCAGCGAGATGATGTTATTCAGCGGGCTTTTAAGGTCATGCGAGGCAATGGTGGAAAAACTTTCCAGGTCTTCATAAGCCTTTTCCAGTTCTTCCTGCTTTATACGCAGTTGATGTACTTTTCTTTTCAGCTCCAGCTGGCATACTATCTGCCTTGCCAGTGCCTGCAGCGTTTTTACCTGTTCTGCATCAAGCTGTTTTGTTGCAGTGTCCAGTACGCAAAGTGTACCCAGAGCAAAGCCTTCCGGATTTACCAGCGGAACACCTGCATAAAAAGCTACATGAGGTGCTCCCGTAACAAGCGGATTATCAAAGAACCTGTCATCCTTAGATGAATCAGGTACAACGAGTACATCGCGTGGGGTATTGATGGCATGTGAGCAAAAAGATACATCTCTCGATGTTTCATTCTCTATCAGATCAAGGCCGTGGTTCGATTTGAACCATTGCCGGTCTGCATCTATTATTGTGATCAGTGATATAGGGGTGTTGCAGATAGCGGATGCTATACGGGTAATATCATCAAATTCACTTTCCGGTAGTGTATCAAGTATATGATACTCACTCAGCGCTTTTAATCTTTCCTGCTCATTTACCGGTAACGGTGCAATTTTCATAATGGTGTATTCGTATGCAAATGTAATTTTTCAAAGATAATTATCGTGTAGTATCTTTTAAAAGTTGTGTGTAAAACATTAAATGAGGATAGCGTCTATAATTTTATGCCAAACCTGTTGCCCACTTCTGTCAGCTCTGCAACCACGCTTTCCGCTAATGGTATTCCTTCCTTCATACGTATTACAGCCGATTCCCGTTCTATATCGCCGGGTATCAGCACTGCATGATGCCCTTCAGCCGGCTTTGCTGCCCTGAAGCGTCCTATCCAGTTGTCCATATGTGCTTTAAACTCATCTGCCGGGCGGAAGGCATCTACCCGCATGGCCCCAAAGAAATGTCCTAATCCCTGCCCGGGCATATTTTCGGGCATGGGTACATATGCGGGGAAGGGTGGTGCCCATGGGCCATAGCTGGCGCCGCTAAGCACTGCCGAAAAAATATCTACTATGCTGCCCAGGGCGTAGCCTTTATGGCTGCCGTGCTCCCTGTCGCTGCCCAATGGTAGTAATGCGCCCCCGCTCTTCAGTTCGTTTGCATTGGTGGAAGGGTTGCCGTCTTTATCCTGTACCCATCCCAGGGGTGCATCTGCGTTTTTACGTTGCAGCAGTTCCAGTTTACCGTTTGCCGCCGTTGTAGATGCAAAGTCGGCTACGAAAGGAGGTTGGTTTTGGGCAGGTATGGCTACTGCTATAGGGTTGGTACCCAGCATACGTTCTACCGAGAAGGTAGGTGCTACCAGTGCACTCGCATTGGTCATCGACATACCTATCATATCATGTTGCAGCGCCATCATCGCATGGTAGCCTGCTATACCAAAGTGATTGCTGTTGCGCACGCTTACCCAGCCGGTACCAGCCACCTTTGCCTTATCTATGGCTACCTGCATGGCAAATGGTGCAACCA
Organism: uncultured Flavipsychrobacter sp.; assembly: GCA_964478855.1. Lineage (GTDB taxonomy): Bacteria > Bacteroidota > Bacteroidia > Chitinophagales > Chitinophagaceae > Nemorincola. Next base: position 9,450 of record CAYZKL010000085.1, on the reverse strand, counting down.
CCAGCCCCAGGCCGGCATCACCATCTACTACTGCAGTAGAGGGTGTTTCATGTACTATTCTCACATCAGGTGTTGCATTTACCCGTTTTGCTTCCCACAGGCGTATGTAGCCAGTAAGGCGGGCCACGCCATGGCTGTCTATACCCCGCACATCGGCAGATAATAATACCTCGGTGGCTGTGGTAGCATGTGCTTCACTACAACCCATGGTAGAAAATACCGAATGGGTAAAGCTGTATAATCTATCGTAAGAAAACGTATTCTGCATAGCGGCTGCAAAGTTAGCGTAACTGGGATTTATAGGTTGAGAAAATCGCTTACAGGTCGTATTAATTACCTTTCTATTTTAGAATTATGAATTTTAATTTATAATAATAAGTATCAAATAGCTCCTGAGGCGGTTCTATCTTTTTATTTCATGCGAAAATCATATACTTTGCAGCTTTAGAAACGTAATAAATGAACTGGAAGATCATTGTAGGATTATTGTTTTTGCTGGGCGGCATGAAGGTGCTCTATGAGCTTATTGAGAAAAGCTCCTCGGGTCAACTGGCAGAAACGCCCGTATATGCCGAAGTGGGTTGTGTGGTATGGATGGCCGTTGGCATTTTCCTGGTGATGAGCGGCATGCGAAAACGGGATCAATAGTCCCGGTGTTTTCATCAATATTTTAATTCCTGCTGCTTACCTTTGCCACCTCTTTATGGACGTCAACATTCAGATCATTAATAAATCGCCGCATGAGCTGCCCGGCTACCAGACCGAAGGCTCCAGCGGAATGGACCTGAGGGCATGGTTGCCCGAACCGGTTACCTTGCCGCCCATGGCACGGAAATTAATACCTACCGGACTATATATGGCATTACCTGTTGGTTACGAGGCGCAGATCCGTCCGCGCAGTGGCCTCGCTATCAAGCGGGGCTTAACACTTGTAAATACTCCCGGTACCATAGATAGTGATTACCGTGGCGAGATCATGGTCCCGATAATTAATTTATCGGGCGAGGAGCAGGTGATCAGCGATGGGGAGCGCATAGCGCAGATGATAGTTGCAAAATATGAAAAAGTGATCTGGTCCAATGTAGCGGAACTGGAGGAAACTACCCGGGGGGCCGGTGGTTTTGGCCATTCCGGTACTCATTGATAGGCTGATGATATTGCTGCTGTAGCAGTTTTTTAAAACGAACAAAAAAACAACATGAACATAATTATCCCAATGGCCGGAATGGGCAAGCGTATGCGCCCGCACACACTGACCACAGCAAAACCATTACTGCCAATAGCAGGAAAACCCGTAGTGCAGCGCCTGGTAGAAGATATAATGGCTACCTGCAACGAAAAAGTAGAAGAGATAGCATTTATTATAGGCCCTTCTTTTGGTAAAGAGGTAGAGGCTAACTTATGCAGTGTTGCCGAAAGATTAGGTGCAAAGGGAAAGATATGTTACCAGGAACAGCCACTGGGCACAGCTCATGCTATTCTATGTGCCGGCGATACGCTTACCGGTAATGTATTCATCGCATTTGCCGATACTCTATTCAAAGCCGCATTCAGTATTGATAAAAGCAAGGAAGCGATCGTGTGGACGCAACAGGTGCCTGACCCACGTGCTTATGGCGTAGTGAAGCTGAATCACAAGAACGAGATCGAAGCATTTGTGGAAAAACCACAGGAGTTCGTATCTGACCTTGCGATCATCGGTGTTTACTACTTTAAGGATGGAGACGGACTTAAAAAAGAATTGCAGCGCCTCATAGATAATAAGATAATGCTGAAAGGCGAATACCAGATCACGGATGCTATGGAGCATATGCTGGTAAATGGCGTACGCTTTTATACAGACCAGGTGGAAGAATGGCTGGACTGCGGTAATAAAGATGCATTCATTTATACCAACGAGCGTGTGCTTGAGTTTAAAAAAGATACAGAACAGTTGGTGGCGAAGTCTGCTGTCATAGAAAATTCAGTGATCATACCTCCTTGCTTTATCGGTGAGAACGTCGTGATCAGGAACTCTGTGATAGGTCCGCACGTTTCTTTTGAAAAGGGTGTGACCATAGAAGATTGCCGTATCAAAAACAGCGTTATTCAGTCTGATAGTATTGTTAAAAATGTAGTGCTTGAGGCGGCATTGCTCGGGAAAAATGTAACTTACACAGGCAAGCCGAATGATTTAAGCCTCGGTGATTTTTCCACACAAATATGAGGATAACCCTTATCAGATATTTAATCATCATCCTGTGCTGCGGGTTGGGTACCACCCATGCCTTAGCGCAGGCTGAACCTATGGATTCACTGGCTATACCCAGGAACCTCAGAAGCGCCCGTACAGACTCTCTTTATTTTGAAGCATTGAAGGCTAGGTTGCAGCAGGACAGTTCCCTGGCGCTCCGACTGTTCGAGGATTTTGTGACTATAAGGCCAAATGTGGGCAGCGCTCATTACGAGTTATCCCGTTTATATTACAATACCCACAGCCTTGATAAAGCAGAAGCCAGCATTAAGAAGGCGCTTGCAGCAGACAGCACCAATAAATGGTACAAAGAGCAGTATGCCACTATACTCGCCGATAAAGAAGCATTCCTGGAAGCGGCCGTTATTATGGCCGACCTGTACCGTACCAACCCTACCGATCCTACATACTCTATAATGGCTGCAGAATATTACCAGCAGGCACAGAAGTATGAGGAAGCTATAAGCTATCTCGACAAAGCCTTTACGCTCAATGGATCGGATGATGAGATTGTGAGAAGGAAGGTAAGGCTGTATCTGAAGGTCAATAAGATCGATAAGGCTGCAGAGGTAGTCAATCAGTTGATAGAAAAAGAACCGGGCAACGGTGAATATTATAAGTTTCTCGGAGACCTGTATGACAATAATAAAATGCCGGAAAAGGCTGCTGCTGTTTATGAGCGTGCGCTGAAGATATTACCCGGCAATGCTATGATACAGTTGGGTATGGCGGAGCATTACCTGAAAGCCGGGGACACTGCTTCATACACCAACTACCTAAGGAAGTTAATTCTTAATAAGGAACTGGATGCGGGCACGCAGCTCAATATGCTCTCTGCATACATACAGGGCCTGCCAAATGACTCTGTGCAGAAGGCGATGGGTATTCCTGTCATAAGGCAACTGGTTATTATGCACCCTGATGATGCACAGGTGTTGTCTTTTTTCGGCGAGTTCATGGAAATGAGCGAAAAACACGATAGTGCTGCATGGGCATATAAAAGGTCCATAGCACTAACCCCGGGCAAGTTTGCAGTGTGGCAGAATCTATTGAATGCTTATACCGAAAAGGAATATGCCGACTCACTGATCAAGTACAGCGAAAAGGCCATGAGGTTGTTTCCTAACCAGGCAGTGGCGCACTACTTCAATGGCATCGGCCATATGAATAAGAAAGAATACCCGGCGGCTATAAAAGCAGTAACACGTGCCATAGACCTGGAGCCTGAGCAGAATATCTTGGTCATCACAAATATGTATGGCACACTTGCAGACCTGTACCATTCCAATAACCAGGAGGATCTGTCAGACAAGGCTTTTGATAAAGCGCTGGAACTTGACCCGAGAAATGCTACCGTGCTGAATAACTATAGTTATTACCTATCTCAGCGGGGCAAGAAGCTGGACCTGGCGGAGAAGATGTCTAAAAAGTCATTGGAGATCAGGCCGGGCGAAGCCACCTTCCTTGATACTTATGGCTGGGTGTTGTATAAGAAAGGGGAGTTTGAAAAAGCTAAGGAGTTCATTTCAAAAGCGATAGAAACGGCAGGGGGCAGGGCTGATGCCACGCTCTACGATCACCTCGGCGATATTTATTTTAAACTGAATGATAAGGACAATGCTATCCGCTCATGGAAGACCGCGAAAGAGAAGGGTAGTCATGATCCGCAATTAGATAAAAAAATCAGCGAAGGAAAACTGTATGAATAGGGTTGTTTCAGTTGTGTTACTGTTGGTATTGTCCGGTTATTTATCGTCTTGCTCTGTGTTTAAAAACATAAGAGGTAAAAAGCATAAACATAAGGTGGGTGATACATTGCGCTCTAACCTCGACTCTATGGCGCGTGTTACACCGCCTGCATTGCCATCAGATACTACTGCCAATGCCGACTCTGCTGCAAAAACTGCTCTGCTGATAGAACAATACAAACCTTACTGGACCAACAGGCTGGCTTACAAAACGTTTTCAGGCAAGGCAAAGGTACATTATGAGACTCCGGGCGACAGCAAGGATTTTACTGCACATATCAGGCTGCGCAAGGATAGTGTGATATGGGTAGAGATAACTGCTTTAGGCATTCCTCTTGCCCGTGTATTCATAACGCAGGACAGCATTTTCCTCTTAGATAAATATCATAACGAAGCAACTCTCCTTTCTCTGGGCGATGCGGCCAAGATGTTGCCAACCAAGGTTGACTTTTCATCGCTGCAAAACCTGATAGTAGGTGAGCCGTTGAGGAACGGATCGATAACTAATGTGGCTGCCAACACTGATTCCGTAGTGCTGCAGGTGGAAGATGATAGTTATGTGCAGCAGGTGATCTACAATACTGCCGACAGCACTATACGCAGATCGTACCTGTATACCCGTAATCCCGGCCCCGGCTCTTTATCGGAATACAACAATTACCAGGTGGTTACCGGCCGCAAGCTGTCTTTGAACAGGTTATTGCACATTCAGAATGGCAATGATACCTATATCCTGGACCTCGTTCTGCAGCGGAGAGATTTTGATGAGGCCTTAGATTATCGATTCTCCATCCCTAAGAACTTTAAGATAAAATTATTTTTTAGAGCCATTCATTTTGGCATAATACTTGCAATATATTCTTTACGGATAGATCGTAAGTTCAGCCCTTATTTTGCCCATCACCGGGTTTGTTTTTTATTTGTTTGTTCATAAAGTGAAGCAGGAACAGCGCATTGTGGCAATGCCTGGTTTCTGCTTTTTTTCTTCAGTGTATTTGCCGGATTATTCGTAATTTAACAATGGCAATCTGAATAATTATTTAGCTTTATAAAAAGAATTTTATGGCAGACCAGGCAGTTTCTACGACTATACAGGGTGGTGGTTTTTTGATACAGGCATCTACTCCGCAGCAGACATTTACTCCCGAAGATTTTAACGACGAGCACCG
>CAYZKL010000085.1:2489-4290 GCA_964478855.1 uncultured Flavipsychrobacter sp. | reverse complement strand
ACCGCATGATCGCAGATATGTGCAATGAGTTCCTGGATAAGGAAGTATTGCCGCACCTCGTTGCCATAGATCAGCAGCAGGAGGGCCTTATGCCATCCCTGCTCGATAAGGCCGGGGCTTTAGGTTTGCTCGGTGCCGCATTTCCTGAGGAGTATGGTGGGCTGGGTAAGGATTTCGTAACTGCTACTTTGGTTAACGAATGCCTCGGTGGCGGTCATTCATTTGCTGTGGCTATGGCGGCCCATAATGGTATAGGTTCATTGCCCATACTTTACTTTGGTACAGATGAACAGAAACAAAAGTATATTCCTAAACTGGCCACCGGCGAGATGAAGGGTGCCTATGCACTCACAGAGCCGGGTTCGGGTTCTGATGCACTTGGTGCCAAGACAACTGCTACACTTACGCCCGATGGCACAGGTTACGCCATCAATGGCCAGAAGATATGGATCACCAATGCCGGTTTTGCCGATGTGTTTACAGTATTCGCTAAGCTGGACGGTGATAAATTCAGCGCATTCATTGTAGAGCGCAATACTCCGGGACTTTCCTTTGGTGAAGAAGAACATAAGATGGGTATCAGGGGCTCCAGTACACGTCAGTTGTTTTTCGAAAATTGCATAGTGCCTAAGGGCAACCTGCTTGGCGAGATAGGCAAGGGCCATATCATTGCCTTCAACATATTGAATATCGGCAGGCTGAAATTATGTGCTGCAGCTATGGGTGGAGCAAAGCAGGCACTTAAGACTACAATTGCTTATGCTAAGACCAGGGAACAGTTCAAAACACCAATAGCCAACTTCGGTGCCATAAAGCACAAACTTGCTGAAATGGCTGTGAGGATATTTGCAGCAGATACTGCACTCTACCGCACTGCTCAATGGATAGATGATAAAGAAAAAGAATTGCATGCAGGAGGTAAGAATGATAATGCCCTGCTGGGTGCTGCGGAGGAATACGCAATAGAATGTGCAATGCTGAAAGTTCTGGGCTCAGAAGCGCTCGACTTTGTGGTGGACGAAGGTGTGCAAATACATGGCGGCAATGGTTTTTCTGATGAATACAACATTTCCCGTTCTTACAGGGACAGTCGTATCAACCGTATATTCGAAGGTACTAATGAGATCAACCGCCTGCTTACGCTGGATATGTACCTGAAGCGTGCTATGAAGGGCAGGATCAATATCCTGGGCCCGGCTACCGCTGTACAGAAGGAACTGATGAGCATACCGGACTTTGGTTCAGGCGATGATGCACCGTTTGCGGCAGAGCAAAAGGTGATTGCCAACTTTAAGAAGGCTATCCTGATGTGTGCCGGTGCTGCCGTACAAAAGCTGATGATGCAACTGGAACAAGAACAGGAAATATTGATGAACCTCGCCGACATGCTGATAGATACATTCCAGGCAGAAGGTATGCTGCTGAGAAGCATGAAGATGCAAAGCGCTGGCAATCCTTCTGCAGAACTTGCATTAGATGCTACCCATATCTTTATTACCGATGCTGCAGACAGGATCAGTCATGCAGGCAAAACCGCCATCAACTCATTTGCCACTGGCGATGAGCAGCGTATGATGCTGATGGGATTGAAACGCTTCACCAAAACCGAAAGTTTCAACACCAAAGATGCCCGTCGCAGGATCGCTGCAAAACTGTTGGATTCAGGTAACTACTTCTTTTAAGCTGGTATTACATGGGTATTATATAGAAGAACCGGTCAGAGGAATATTTTACAGGTAGTCCTAGTCCTTTGATCAGCGTAAACGTAGTGGCCTTTTTATATACTACCGGGTCACCCGGC
>CAYZKL010000085.1:537-2479 GCA_964478855.1 uncultured Flavipsychrobacter sp. | reverse complement strand
GAAGTCGATCTGAAGTCTTTGGGGTCTATAGTTACTTTTATTGTATTCAGTTTAATGGTGGCACCGCCAAAGGTGGCAGCCATGGTATGTATCGGGTCATCATTGTAGCGTTTTACATTGCCTCCGGCATCTACTGTAAACAGGAACAGGTCAGGTACCTGGTATCCGCCTTTTAGCACACATTTTTCTTTTATGTCACCCTTGATGTTCTCTTCGCATTTCCCGCCCATGGTAAATGAATTATACGAGCTGGCAATAAAATAACTAAGCCCTTTTATCAGAGTGAAGGTCTTTTTCTTATTACCCGGCTGAAAGTTAGGGTAGGGACTGTAGGCGGCTGAAAAACTATACCTTGCCCCGTTTGGGTCTATGGTAACCTTAGTGGTCTTACACACTATTTTGGCTATTACCTTATTTCCCTGCGTGGTCATTACCGTGGTGTCTTTTAAGAATGCGGCATCTGTATTAGTTATTCCATATACTTTTCCGGAATTGTCAACATAGAAACCGAATTGTGTGAATGGAACCCCTTTATTCACGCCAAATGTGTGCGCTCCGGGCTCAAGGCTCACTACAAGTTCAGGTTTTGTTTCGGGCACTTCATCGCTATCAACTACACAATTGCCTTCATACCCGTTCAGCGATATGTAAACAGGGAATTTTTGTGCGTTGACACTGGCACTACTTAATAGGATCGCAATAAATAGCATGGTTCTGTACAGCATAATATCTTTAGTTTAATTCAAAAATATAAATTCTATTGATTTGAAAAAGAAAAGTATGGATTTCATATGTTATTTGATAGGTGTTGATAACAGGCAGAACAATCTTTTCCTCCTTGGTTATTAAATCCATACTTTTGCCAAAATTTTCAAATACCTGATGCGCAACTGGTGGTGGAAAATACTTTGCTTTGTTCTGTTGGTCTACACCATAGTGGCCGGGTTCCTCTTACCTGTGCCCCGCCTCAATATCCTTAATGAGACCATCCGCAACTTGTATTTCCATGTACCTATATGGTTTTCCATGATCGTTCTGTACAGTTGCGCTTTCTATTATTCAATCAAATTCCTCCGCACCGGCGATCTTATCGATGATATATATGCCGTTCAGTTTACCAATACAGGCATAGTATTAAATATACTGGGCTATGCTACCGGTATGGAGTGGGCAAAATATACATGGGGTACTGCATGGGTGCCTGATGCCAAACTATTGGGTGCCGCACTGAGTATGTTGATCTACTTCGCTTATTCTATCCTGCGCAGCGGGCTTAAAGACGATGAGAAGAAAGCCAAGATAGGTGCGGTATATAATGTGTTTGCATTTGCAATGATGATACCGCTTTTATTGATATTGCCACGTATGGTAGATTCCCTGCATCCCGGCAATGGCGGCAACCCTGCTTTTTCCAAGTATGACCTGGACAGCGATATGCGCCTCGTGTTCTATCCCGCTATCATAGGCTGGATATTATTGGGAGTATGGATCGCTACGATTAAGATAAGGCTGGAACTGGTAGCATTTAGAAGAGATAATGCCTTTCAATTTGTCCTTGAAAAAAAAATCAAAAATGGCTAAGCACGTATTTGTAACTATATTTTTATTGCTAATAACAGCATCGGTCGCTAATGCTCAGGTAGAGATGGCGGATGCAATGAGGTCAAATGGTAAAATATACGTTGTGGTTACCGTATTAGCTACTATCTTTGCGGGAATTTTTGCCTACCTGGTAATTCTCGACCGCAAGATCAGTAAACTGGAAAAGGAAAATAAATAAATAATAATTTACTCACTTAAACTTAACTCAAAGGTGGAAAAAGTAACTGCCAATCAGCAAGCTCATTACAGCTTTTTTCAGGGTGTGGAACGCAATTTCGATAAGGCGTCTAAATTCACACGTTTCGAATCAGGTATCCTGGAACAAATAAAGGCCTGTAAC
>CAYZKL010000085.1:0-299 GCA_964478855.1 uncultured Flavipsychrobacter sp. | reverse complement strand
AGGTGGTATCCGTTACAGCATTGATGTGAACCAGGATGAAGTTATGGCGCTTGCGGCATTGATGACCTACAAATGTGCTATCGTGAATGTGCCGTTTGGTGGTGCTAAAGGTGGTATCAAGATCAACCCTAAGAAATATACAACTTTCGAACTCGAGAAAATAACTCGTCGTTATGCATCTGAGCTCGTAAAGAAAAACTTTATTGGCCCTGGTATCGATGTTCCTGCTCCTGATTACGGCACAAGTGGCCGCGAAATGAGCTGGATAGTGGATACTTACGCTTCCCTGAAACCGGGTG
>CAYZKL010000084.1:15331-16711 GCA_964478855.1 uncultured Flavipsychrobacter sp. | reverse complement strand
GGCACATTCCTGTTCATGGGTATCTATCACCTGTGCAGCTACTTTGCGCGTAAGCGGCGCAATAGATTGCTGTACCGATCTGTAAGGGGTGAGTTGTTGTTTATGGCAATGTGCATAGGTCTTTGTTTTGTGAACTGGCCGGCTACGCTGGTGGTGTTCATCCTTCCGTTCTTCACCTTCCGCATTATAGCCATGACGGGCAACTGGGCGCAGCATGCATTCATAGATGCAAGAGACCCCGAGAACTGCTACAAGAACAGTGTGACCTGTATCAATACCAAGTACAATGTAAAATGCTGGAACGATGGTTATCACATCAGTCATCACCTGAAGCCTACTATGCACTGGACCGAGCACCCGGTATATTTTCAGCAAACACTGCAGGAGTATGTAGATAACAATGCGGTGGTGTTCGATCATATTCACTTCCTGCATGTGTTCATTTACCTGATGAGAGGCCGTTATGATCTGCTGGCGAAGCATTTTGTGAACCTGGGCAATCGGTTCAATACAGACGAAGAGATCATGGATTACCTGAAGAGCCGGACAGGCAGGATAGATGTGTCGCCATACTTTGTGGATGGTAAGTATGTGGCGCCTGCGCAAGCTATATAAAGCAAAGCTGCCCCGGGAACGGGGCAGCTTTTTTCATCAATATACTAACACTACTTACTCTTTGATCAGTTGATCGTTATTTCGTGAGCTGTTGGTTCAGCTGTTTCTTTTTTAGGAAGAGATACCGCCAGGATACCATCAGCATATTTAGCTGAAATGTTTGCGCTGTCGATCTTTTCATTCAGGGTAAATGTCCTTTTGAAAGACTTCATGCGGTATTCGTTGCGTATCCATTTGTTCTCCTGCTGTTCGGTTGTTTCTTCTTTGTGGTCGTAACTGATCTTCAGCAGGTCGCGGTCAACGGCTATTTTAAAGTCTTCTTTTTTGAGTCCCGGCGCTACGAGTGATACTTCGTAGGTCTTGTCGGTTTCCTGTATGTTTACAGGAGCAGAGAATGCAGTTACTTCTTCATTGAAGTAAGTGCGGCCATTCTGAAAAACGTCTTCGATCAGTCCGCCTATTGTGCGGGGCATTACGGCAAAATTTCTTTTAGTGTACATAAGTTTAAGTTTTTATGGTTTTGAAAGTAATATTGCAATCAGTGTACCATTGCAAAAATGTAGACATTATGGCTGATTTAAGAAACATTTAACGACAAAATGTCCGAATTATTTAAAAATGGTTGAGTTTTACTGTCGATTATGGCACTATTTTACTGGGAAAGAGTTTGAAAACGTATTAAATGGAAAACAAACTAATGGCAGAAACAGGGATAGAGATCAATGCGCCTGTGGCTAAAGTATGGAGCGCGCTTACCGATCCGGC
>CAYZKL010000084.1:10842-15321 GCA_964478855.1 uncultured Flavipsychrobacter sp. | reverse complement strand
ACCTGTTTGGCACCGATACGGAAACAGACTGGAAGAAGGGCAGCCCTATAACCTATACCGGAGTATGGGAAGGAAAGCCTTATAAGGATAAAGGAGTGATCGTAGATATAGTACCTGAAAAACTGCTACACACTACCTACTGGAGCGGAATGAGCGGTAAGGAAGATAAGCCCGAAAACTATGCAAACGTGATCTACAGGGTGGAGCCAAGAGGCGAAGGAACCTTTGTAACTATAAGCCAGGATAATATAGCTGATGCGGCGCAACAGCAACATATGAACGAGAACTGGGGTATGGTGCTGGGCAGTATGAAACAGCTACTGGAGCGGGGGTAAGTAACGTTGTGATAGTTTTAAGATGCACTGGCGGATATTTTCTTATTTTCACAACCTGTAAGTTAAAGAGTACAGGTAATAAAATGAAGATAACATTTCATGGTGCGGCAAGGACAGTAACCGGTTCAAAGCATTTACTACACATCAATCCTAATAAAAAAATATTACTGGACTGCGGCATGTTCCAGGGAATGGGTGTCCAGACATTGGAACTGAACAGTCAGTGGGGATTTGAGCCGCGGGAGCTGAATTATGTCATTATCTCTCATGGCCATATAGATCATATAGGGCTGCTGCCTAAGCTGGTGAAAGATGGTTATAAAGGGCCGATCTATTGCACCACGCAGACAGCCGACCTCGCAAAAATATTGCTGATGGACTCTGCCCGTATACAGGAGGCAGACGTAATGCACATCAATAAGCAGCGGAAGAAACAAGGCAGGCCAATGGTAGAGGCGCTATATACAGAGGATGATGCTCAAAATGTATTTCCGCTACTGAAAACACTTGGCTATAATGAACCATTGCAGATAGATAATGATTTAGAGCTACTATACACAGACTGCGGCCATATAATAGGCAGTGCGGCAGTGAGCCTGAAAATAAAAGAACATGGCAAAGTATCGAGGCTGACCTTCAGCGGGGATGTAGGCAGGTATAATGACCTGATACTGCGTTCGCCGGAGGTGTTTCCGCAGGCAGACTATATCATCATGGAATCTACCTATGGCAATAAGCTGCACGATATGGTTGCCCCGAGTACAGAAAGATTGCTGCAATACATTACTGATACATGCCTGAAGCGTAAGGGAAAGGTAATTATACCTTCGTTCAGCGTAGGAAGGACACAGGAGTTGCTGTATATACTGAACCGCCTGGAAACAGAACACAGGCTGCCACCACTGAATTATTATGTAGATAGCCCACTATCAATAGAAGCAACTGAGATGGTGAAGCGCCATCCCGAATGCTTTAATAAAGAAGTGCAGGAACTGCTTAAGAAAGATGAAGATGTATTTAAGTTCAAAGGACTGCATTATCTGGAGACTGCTAAAGAATCGATGCAACTGAATGAAATGAAAGGCCCGTGCGTCATCATATCTGCATCGGGTATGGCAGAAGCAGGCAGAGTAAAGCATCATATAGCACATAATATCAGTGATCCTGCAAATACTATACTGATAGTAGGCTACTGTGAGCCGAGATCGCTGGGGGGCAAACTGAGGAACAGGGCAAGAGAGGTAACTATATTTGGTGAAAGATACCCTGTAAATGCCGAGGTAGGCGTAATAGAGAGTATGAGTGCCCATGGCGATTACGAAGACCTTTGCCAATGGCTGTCATGCCAGGATCCGGCTAAGGTAAAGAAGCTATTCCTGGTGCATGGGGAACATGATGAACAGGAAGCATTCAAAGAGCGCCTGCGCAGGAAAGGTTTCCGGGATATAGAGATACCATCACTACACCAGGAAATAGGGTTGCATTAAGATCGCTACTGAGCCGGAGTGGTCAACGTCACCTGGCCGGACAGCCAGCTATGCTCTAATGGTACCAGCCATTTTTCCAAAAGTTCTTTTTTGGTGGTGGCCACATTGTTGAACACAAGGGTATCTTTATTGATGAATCCCTTGTCCAGCGCATATTGTACCTGATTGAAAGGGAGCATCTCCGCCTTATTCTTAATGAGGAAAGTGAGCATCATCCTGTCGAAAAAATTGACATCGTACTGGCGCTCGAGGCTTTTGATGATACGTACAGAACTATCGGTGCTGCACCCGCTGACCTCGACATCAGTCTCATCGGCCATCACTACAATAAACTGCCTGAAGAGTAGTTTTGCCCATCCTTTGACGGGTGCACCATGTGCCTGCCACTGGCTGTAGAACTGTAACAACTGTTCGTTGACCTCAACTTCTTCTTTTTCTATGAATGCGCGACTGCATTGGTAAACCCATACCCTTGAATCATCGGAAAATTCGGCCGGTAAAAGGGATCGTAGTTCCTGAATTTGCATAGCGGCAAAGATACGGTAATAATAATTGCAGTATTCATGAGCAAGGTTTGTAATAGTGTGTTTTCGTATTATCTTTAACTGTTCCCGTGAGACCCGAGAACAATACCTTTAATATCTAAAACCTTGATATTCCTTATGGCAACCACCAATTTACCTTTAAGTGTACTTATTGTTGATGACGAAAAGAAGGCATGTGCCAACCTTAAAAACCTGCTGAAAGAGTATGTGGGTGCTGATGTGCATGTAGCGGGAATGGCGTACAGTACTGCTGATGCAGAAGAATTGATCAACAAGTATACGCCCGATGCGGTTTTTCTGGATATTGAAATGCCTCACGAAAATGCATTCAGGTTCTTAGAGCGAATATCGCCTGTGAATTTTGAGGTGATATTTGTTACCGCATATGATGAATACGCGCTTCGTGCGTTCAAGCTGAATGCAGTGGACTATATTTTAAAACCGATAAGTATAGATGAGCTGGTGGGTGCTGTAGAGAAACTGAGGGAAAGACTCAGGTATAAAAAAATCAAAGCAGACAGAACACAGTCGTATGACGAATTGGCTAACCAGGTAACGAATAAGACAAAGCCTACCAGGATAACGCTAAAGGATGCAAACAGTATAGAGGTAGTGGAGTTTAAAGACATATATCTTGTAGAGGCATTGAGCAGCTATTCGCGAATTGTTTTTCAGAAGGGTAAGGATGTAAAGGAGATGACGATGAGTAACCCATTGTCGGATTATGAAGAGTTGTTTCCCACGGAAATGTTTTACAGGGTACACCGGTCGTACCTGGTAAACTGCCTGCAAATAGGGAAAATTATGAAAGATGAATCGAGCCAGCTAACGCTGAAAAACAATATGGTAATACCTGTCAGCAGAAGGCGATTACCCTTATTGTTGACATTTCTGAAAACCAACGAGCATAATAATGAATAGATTGAAGTATGGGTTTTCCCTTTTAATGATGCTACTGTTGTTGCAAACAACAGTAGCGCAGTGCAGGGAATTCCCGATGCTTCATTATACCATTGATGACGGGTTGCCCAGTAATACCATTTACCAGATATACAGAGATAGTAAAGGATTTGTATGGGTAGCTACAGATAAAGGTGTAGCCCGACATAACGGTATCCGTTTTGAAGTATTCACCACATTTAACGGATTGCCTGATAATGAGGTATTCTTTTTCAAGGAAGACAGGAAAGGACGTCTTTGGTTAGGTACATTCAATGGCGCCTTGTGCTACTTTAAGGAAGGTGTTTTTCATACCGCCGCCAATACCCCCTTTTTGCAAGTACCCACCATATCAGAGCATATAAGATTAATTACTTTGGAGCAAGATGGCAGCGTGCTGGTGTTATTTGGTGACCGGTCTAAGTTCATAGATATAGATGGGGAGCAATGCAGTTTTATAAACCTGGATCAGTTAAACAATGCGGAGATCATAAAGTCACTGGTCTATGTGAAGAAGCTGAGTAATAAAAAGTATAAACTATACTGCAAGGACAGGGTGATCATTATTGATGATATACCCCGTATCATTAACTCTGAGCCTGTTGGTAATAAGGTAACCTCGCATGTGGGGTACGCTATGGCGCAAGACCAGATCTACCTGTACAATGAGCACAATTATTACACAGATGATACCAGGCTTTTTGAGTATCTAACCTGCATGCCATATTCAGGGATGGCGGGCGTACTTTTTTCAGTACTACTGAAGGGGTAGTTGTTAATGATACGATGCAGATACTAAAAGGCAATAACATTACATCTGTGATCACCGACCTGAACGATAACTATTGGGTAAGTACGCTGAATGCAGGTATCTATGTACTGAGCAATGACTTCTATAACACCAGGGTATATAAGAATGTATATGCAGATGTGGCAAAGTATGCATATGCACATGCAAATGACCTGTTTTTTGTGACATCGTATAATAACCTGCATCACATAACCGGCGATAAAAACACCATCATATTTAATTATCAGAATTTCAAAAAAGAGAAGTATAAAATACCGAATCAACCAGGATTTCTTATTGATAGCAATTATCATTTTCACAGTTTTTATAACGACGACTATATCTATTTTGACAATATTTTGTCAGGAAAACCTGTTGTTAAA
>CAYZKL010000084.1:8268-10781 GCA_964478855.1 uncultured Flavipsychrobacter sp. | reverse complement strand
CATTAAGAGACGGGTTGAAAGCTGTATTTGCTACTGATAAGTATATATACCTGAAAGGTAGTACGCAAATATTCAGAATGGACCTAGGAAAGAATAATGATAAGGATGTAAAATTTGATATGCTGAAGAGTAATGCGCCAAATGAGCGCATATTTGGTATTGCGAAGGACGCAGACAATTATATATGGTACTCGACCGTTAATAATATTTATAAAATAGTGGGTCAGGAGATGGTGCAGCAGCCGCAATTCAGGAACATGACCTTTAAAAATATTGAGTTTATAGGCCAGTACCTGGTAGGCTATACACATGATAACCTGTTGCTGATATGCGGGAATGTGAACGGGCAGGTAACAGTGGATTCGGTGTTGTCGCAAAACTGTATCTGGGATAAGTTCTATAAACTTGATTCATTTCATTTGCTGATAAGTACCAATGAGGCTTACCGTTTACTAAGTATTGGTAAAGATAGCAAGGGGCCTGCATATACGGTGTCGGCTGTACAGAATGCTTTTGTCCCATTGCAGGCAGAGGCGATATGTTCGGATGGGCATACCTGTTATTTTCTCAAGAACGGATCGGTAACTGCGATGAATATAGGCAGCATTACTAAAAAGTCTGAAGCACCCCGCCTGTTCTTTACCTTTCTGAAAACCAGCAAAGGTACTTACAGGATCAAAGATGCAATGAATCTCAGTTACCAGGAGTCGAAGAACATAAGTATATCATTCATGACGGTATCGCTTGGTGGTAAGGACGTAGCATACCAGTATTCTGTGACAAAGAATGACCAGGATAACTGGCGTGATATAAAGAGTGAAGAGATAAATCTTATCAATTCCGGTAGCGGTAAGTACACAATAAAGGTGAGAGGTCGTAGCCAGAGTGGTGATTATTCTGTACCTATAGTTTTTACGATGCAAGTGCCGGCACCGTTTTGGGCCACATGGTGGTTCATAGTGCTTAGTGTGTGTGCAACAGTAGGCCTTGTGGCTCTATTTGTAAGGCTGAGGATATTGTATTTGCTGCATAAAAAGGAGCGCAGGCATAATGATGAGATAAAGTATATGAAATCTGAGTATAAGGCACTGAACGCATTGATGAACCCGCACTTCATATTCAATACACTGAATAATGTGCAAAGCCTGTTCAACGAAAATGACAAACGGGCTGCAAATGAATACCTGCGTGTGTTTGCTGATCTTGTTCGCCAGAATATGCATAATATATCGCAGGAACTGATACCATTGGAAAACGAAGTGACCCTGGTGACCAATTATCTGCGACTGGAAAAACTAAGATTTGAGGATAAGCTGGTGTTTGAAATTGATGTAGACAAAGATGTTGATCTGTCGGATATCATGGTGCCACCATTGCTGATACAGCCACTAGTAGAAAACTCTATAAAGCATGGCATACTGCCTATGAAATCGGGGCAAGGGGTAATACATATACGGATATTTGAAAAAAACGGTGTGCTTCATATTCATGTAAAAGATAATGGCGTAGGTATTACAGAGTCGTATAAAAAGAAAGACGATGCGCACGAGTCTTTCGGGTTAGAAAATATACGTAAAAGAATAGCGCAACTGAGTATCATACAGAATAAAGAAATTTCATTTGATATGAATGAAGAGTATGATCATACTGGTAAGTTGTTATGGACAGTAGTGGCCATAAGTATACCAGTCTCAGACTAAAAATGCCTCATTTTTACCGTTCCAAAACTTTTTCGACCGCTCAGAAACTTAATTTGACATGTGTGGCGGGGTGTAAATATCTTGCACTCATTAACAGTAAAACAAACCCATATACCTGTTCGTTTGCTGGCCCCTTTTAGACCTTTGCTTATAACCTTTTTCGAAAAATACAGTAAAAATCCGCGGATAACCTTTTTGGAGTCGGCGGATTTTTTATTTTCATAAACCGTTGATACCTACCTATTAGAAACTTTTTCGACCGCTCAGAAACTTAATTTGTAGTAGCTTAAATACCATTCTATATTGCACCAGAATCAGTAACGCAACCATCCCTATGCCGTTAGCTGGCCCCTTTTAGACCTTTGCTTATTACCTTCTTGAAAATTCAGAAAAGTCTGTGGACATCTTTGGAGCC
Source organism: uncultured Flavipsychrobacter sp. (assembly GCA_964478855.1). Classification (GTDB taxonomy): domain Bacteria; phylum Bacteroidota; class Bacteroidia; order Chitinophagales; family Chitinophagaceae; genus Nemorincola. Next base: position 8,666 of record CAYZKL010000084.1, on the reverse strand, counting down.
CACAGACTTTTTTGTTGCCCGTATGTATTACTTTTGAGCCTATGCGGCTGCTGATCACTAATATCAAACAACTGTACGGGACCGAAACAAGTTCCGCAGAACGGCTTACACGCGTTTCAGGGTTACAGATGGCTTCCATTCCTTGTATTGATAATGCCTGGCTGATAGCAGAAGGCGAAATCATCCGGGGCTTCGGAACTATGGATACCCTGCCTGAGGTACATGCAGATGAACATATTGACGCTACGGGCAGGCTGGTACTGCCGGCATGGTGCGATAGCCATACCCACCTTGTTTTTGCCGCCTCCCGCGAAAATGAGTTTGTTGACAAGATCAATGGCGCCACCTATGCTGAAATTGCAGCAAAAGGGGGAGGAATACTCAACTCTGCTCAAAAA
>CAYZKL010000084.1:0-8258 GCA_964478855.1 uncultured Flavipsychrobacter sp. | reverse complement strand
GGACAGGATTAAGGGACTGAGCTATGAAGAGGTAGCCAGGAGAGGAGGTGGGATATTGAATTCGGCACGCAAGCTGAATGAGATGGATGAGTCTGAACTGTATGACCAGAGCCTGGTACGCCTGCACAATGTAATGGCACAGGGGACCGGGGCTATAGAGATAAAAAGCGGCTACGGGCTGAACCTTGAAGCGGAGCTAAAAATGCTGAGGGTTATCAGGAAACTGAAGGAGAATGCAGGGATACCTGTTAAAGCCTCTTTCCTGGCAGCACATGCTTACCCACTAGAGTATAAGGAAAATAAAGAAGGTTACGTAAGGCTCATCATAGACCAAATGCTGCCGGTGGTTGCCGGTGAAGGATTGGCCGACTATATGGATGTATTCTGCGAGCAGGGATTTTTTGGGGTTGTAGAAACAGAGCAATTGCTGGAAGCCGGCGCAAAGTATGTTTTAAATCCAAAGATACATGCCAACCAGCTCCACTATTCGGGTGGGGTGCAGGTGGGCGTAAAACATAAGGCACTGAGCGTGGATCACCTGGAGTGTGTGGGCGATGAAGAGATAGCAGCACTTAAAAGCAGTAGTACTATGCCGACCATGCTGCCAGGAGCAGCATTCTTCCTGGGTATGCACTACCAGCCTGCGCGTAAACTGATAGATGCAGGACTGCCCGTATGCCTTGCTACCGACTATAACCCGGGATCATGCCCGAGTGGTAGTGTGCCGTTACTGCTGACCATAGCCTGTACGCAATTGCGTATGACACCTGAAGAGGCGGTAAATGCGGTGACCATAAACGGAGCAGCCGCTATGGAACTGGAACATGAGATGGGTACGGTATGCGTAGGTAAAAAAGCTAACCTGATACTCACTAAAAAGATCCCGTCATTAGCTTACATCCCTTATGATTATGGGAATAACCCGGTAGAACGACTGATCGTATAATATACCTGATTACATTTTTACAAACTTATAGGTTGCCGTAGGGTCATTAGCACCGGTGATGGTGATGTAGTACATGCCGCTTGCGTACTGCGAAATGTCTATGGTCAGCAATGAGCGGTCTGTGGATGTACTATGTAATGTGCGGCCGGATATATCGGTGACGGCAACCTTGTATGTACCTCCCTGATCGAAACTGATATTGATATTACTGTTTGCAGGGTTTGGGTAAACAGTGTAGGAGTGTGTATTATTAACCCATGTCGTTACCAACGGCAGATTCTGTTTCTGCTTAGCCACAAAAATATTGTAGTTGTAGGCAGATGGAGTAATGGAAGTGCCTGCAGACAGTGTACCAAAGACCACTGAATTATTATAATTACCGGTAGTGGCGATAGAACTGTCATTGACATCCACAGCGATTGCATTGCCGAGATTTGAATGGCCGAGGCTGTTGGTCACCCATATCCTGTTACCGGCATTGTCGAACTTTGCAATGAAGACGTCTGTGAAATCGGCGGGAGGCAGGGTAGTAGTGCCTATAGTAAGCAAGCCGCTATAGTTGCCCACAATGTAAGTACTGCCGGTATTGCCGGTGGCTACGCCACGTACAGAGTTGAACTGATCGCTGCCCCAGCGTTTTGACCAAAGCGGGGTACCTGTATTGCTGTATTTTTTAAGGAATGCGCTGTGTACCGGGGTTGGTACTCCCGAAATCGTATAGATAGCATCGAGCAGGTTGCCGCCGACATAGACGTTGCCGGTATTGTCGAGTGCTATGCCGTTGCCGCAGGTATAATTGTCATAGACAGAAGTTGCATTGTCTGTGATGCTGGTATCAACGGTTAGCCATTGCAGCGCACCAAGCTGATCGAACTTGCTGACGAATACTTTGTCCTTGCCGGAAGGTAGTTTTGTGACCATATGGCCCGCTTCCCACATGGTGGTGTCGGATAGGAGGAACGGAGCATCTGTGGCTATAGCGGCAGCCATGCGTGTATTGCCTGCGGGGTTAGGGTGAACATTATCTCCTATATCGTAAACGGGATACATAGACCCAGTGGAAGGGTTGACCAATGCACCGTAGATGTCAACTACTGTCAATGCTTCGGCAAAAGCTACATCGCGTATGGCCCTGTTGAATGGTAATACCAATGTGCCACCTTGCGGGGTGAGTGTACCAACGACAGGTATTATGCCGTGATTTTTATAGGTCTGAACCAGTTGCAGGTAATCGTTCCTGAACAGGATGGTGTCATAGCCACCATGGGCATCATTAACGCCTATGTTGATGAATACGTATCTCGGATTAAGGTTGAGCACCTCGGTAGTATCCCAAAGGCAATGGATCATCCTGTCGCCGGGGCCGGCATTGGTGCCATACCTGTACGGATGGTTGTTGTAAAGAACATCCTGGTAGCGGTGCCCTAAGCCGCCGGAACTGTAGCCCGATGTGATACTGTTGCCAATGAAAATACACATTGAATTGCGGTTCTCTGTGCTGCTCAACTTGAAGTTGTAAATGTCTTGCGTACCGCCAAGAAAGTTGAGGGCATAAAAGCCATTATTGGGTATGATATAATTATTGACCGGTGGGCCTATGAGGTAACGTATACCTGTGGTGACGGTATAATTCTGTGTATAGTTGACCAGGGTAGCAGAAACAGTATCATAGTTGCGCTGGATGGAAATATTTACAGAATCGCCGACTGCTATGGCGTAAGCAGCACTGGTAGCCATAGTGCCTGAGCCGCAATAGATGAGCACCTGGTTTGTGCCGGAAGTGCGCATTGGGAAATTGGCCAGTACGTATGCTCCTGCATATTTTCCTACAGCAACACCATCGCCAGATGAGGTGACTTTGATGTCAGATTCTACCCTGAAATTCTCGAGATTGGAGTATTGCATCCAGCCCAGGTAGTTATTAGTATTGTTGACACCGCCGGAAACTTTAAGGCATGTGGGTGTGTAGAGTAAAGTAGCATTGGGAAGAGACGAGGCAAAACCGGGCGGGATAGAAGTGCCGGTAAATGGCTGATCTTTGATGATCCCGGGAGTTTGGGTGTTATAAGCAATATCGCCGCTTAGCTTGCCCGTGGCATATATGTTGCCTGCAGGGTCAGTGGCCAGCCCTTTAATAAAGCAGGTATTCTCTGATTTGCCGGTGTTGGCCCATTGCAGATCGCCTGCCGCTGAGAATTTTGCGATGAATGTATTTTGTTTGCCACTCCTGAGTGCGGTATCACCGACGAAGAGGGAGTGGGCATAATAGCCACCTACTATAACATTACCTGCCACATCTGTAGTTACGGAAAGTGCCTTGCTGCTATATGGTGTTTTAAACAACCTTGCCCAAACCATTACTCCTGCAGCGCTGTATTTGGCTACAAAGCCATTCCAGCCATTGTAGTAAGAGGTGTTATGCAATGTGTCTGATGTTTCGAAGTATAAAGCGGGACTGTATGTACTGCCAACTACATAGCTGTTGCCACTAATGTCAGTAGCAACTGCTACGCTCTCGTTTGTGCTGTCACCAGTAATGGTGTGGAGCCACAGTAATGAGCCCACGGAGTCGTATTTGGCAACAAAGATATTTTGCGAACCGGGAGCAGCAAGAGTGGTAGTGCCGAATACGCAATTTGGTGCGTAGGTACCGGTAACTATAGTATTGTGTGAGCGGTCAATGGCAATGCCTGATCCGTAGTTATTCGTTTTATTGTTGTCGCCGGCACGCCTCAGCCAGCTGAATCCCTGCGCGGGCGCAGTAAATGGTATGATAAGGACGGCAGCGAGCAGTATAATTGAAAATCTCATAATGTATGTTCGTAATTATGAGTAAAGCTAATAATTTAAAACTGCTAAGTACCCATTACCGGGTCATATTTGCAAGGATAGATCCAAGTTCTGCAGGGTCTACGTTCTTCCGGATGATGATGCCCTGCTCATTAAGTAGAAAGTTGTAAGGAAAATGGTGGACGGACAATTTAGATGCATTCACCGCATTCTCGTCGAGGAATTGGGGCCAGTTAAGATTCTTTTCCTGTATCATCTTTTTCCAGTTGCCGATGTCGGCTGTGCGGTCTACGGATATGCCGATGATCTCAAAGCCTGCAGATCTGTAAGTGTCGTATAGTTTTTTGTAAGCTGGAAACTGTTTTACACAAGGTGCGCAATGGCTGAACCAAAAATCGATTAGTGTATATTTATTTGACTGTTTTGCAGCAACAGAAACGACATTCTTATTGATATCAGGTAAGCGGAGCGCAGGGAACGGCATGCCGACAACCGTACGTTTTGCTGCATTGATGCGTTCTGCCAATACAGTCCCTGACTTTGTTTTTTTGACCTGTGCAGACAAGCCTGAATAAACAGTGTCGAAAGCAGGCTGGTAGCTACCGCTTAGCCATTCTACCAGTTTCCAAAGCATGATGTATGAACCGGGATGAGCGTGCGCATAATTTATTACATAGCGGTTGAGGCCGTCTGCGAGGTGTTTACTTTCCTTATTTAGTTCATCGATATAGGAGGGCGGGATATTGCCACCGAATGCTCTATCGAGGCTATCATACCGGTGGGAGAGTAATTGTAATTGCTGTTCGATGGCATTATAACCCGGGTTGAATTGCTCAGTAAGCTCTTTCATTGACTTGTTTGATATGGCAGGAACGGCTTTTAGAGCAGTTACATCACAGGCAATGGATTGTGTACCCTTATCTATCCAGAATACGCCGGAAATATATTGCCAGTCTCCTCCATTGCTAAGGCCGATTTTGTATGCAGTAGGGTAGGTTATAGAATCGCTGAAAGTGAACTTGTTGTTGACAATAGGGGCTGATATCGGGCATTTGTGTGGGTAAAAAGCATCGTCGCCGGATAAGGGCAGCAGAAAAACGGTTCCTGATGGTGCATTGATCATGCCATTCAGCGTAAATGTCTGTGCATAGGAACAAGAGAAGGCCAGTAAGGCGATAATGACCAGGACGGAACGTTTCATTCTGAGCAAGTTAAGAAATTTGTAACAATCAGCTAATGGCATGGTTTTGGAAATCTGTATACAGGTATGGCAAATAACAAAAAAATATCAGCTTTATTTGACCGGTTCTCGAGTAAGGTATCGAAGATGACAGGTAGTTCTACTGCATTTATATGTGCGTTGCTGCTCATTATTGTTTGGGCCGTAACGGGGCCGATATTTAATTTTTCGGATACCTGGCAACTGGTTATCAATACAGGGACCACGATCATCACTTTTTTGATGGTGTTTGTGATACAGGAAGCTCAGAATAAAGATACTATGGCACTGCAGCTGAAACTGAATGAACTGATAGCCGCTACCAAGGGTGCCAGTAACAGGGTACTGAATATAGAAGATATGACAGAGGACGAGCTGAAAGTCCTGAAGAAATTCTACTCAAAACTAAGCGACCTGTCGGAGCAGGAAGAACATCTGGGCGCATCTCACTCAATAGATGAGGCCAGGAAGAATAACTTCTTCAAGAATGTAAAAGACTCAGGGTTCGCTGTGAGGCCTGAATAGCTATGTGATGCTCTAACGAATACTAAAAACGTTGTTAAATGGGTCTCTTTGCCGGATAGCCTATCATGTTGTATTTTTGCAGTAATGAAGAAGGCTGCTATCCTGTTTTTGGTTTGTGTGATCTGGGTGTGCTATTCTTTCATGCCAGATAAGAAGAAACCATCGCCATTATCTTTTAGGGGTGCCCCGGTTACCAAGGAGCAACTTGGCGAAATGCTGTTCTTCGAGCCGTTGCTTTCCGCAAACAAGTCTATCAGTTGTGCATCCTGTCATATCCCGGCTTTTGGTTTTGCTGATACGTTAGCATTCAGCAGGGGAGTCGCCGGTCATACAGGTAAACGCAATGCCCCATCCTGTACCAATCTATCTGAGCGGCCCTATTTTTTTTATGACGGGCGTGCAGCAACGCTTGAGGAACAGGTGAAATTTCCGATAGAAGATAGTAATGAGATGGGCATACCCATAGCCCAGGTGGTGAGCCGGCTGCAGCAGAATAAAACTTATGTCCGCTATTTTCGTAAAATATATGATGCAGTGCCCAATGAGCAAAACTTAAAGTCTGCGATAGCTGCTTTTGAACGGACATTGGAAACCTCGCATACTCCATTTGACCGGTATATGGCAGGAGACAGCCTTGCGATAAGCGCATCAGCTATCAGGGGTAGGGAACTGTTCATGGGCAGTAAGGCTAAATGTTTTGACTGTCACTTTACACCGGATTTCACTGCAGATGAATTCAGGAATATAGGATTGTATGATGGCGTGAGTTTCAATGATGCAGGACGTTATGACCAGACAGGCAATAAAGAAGATTTGGGGAAATTTAAAGTGCCGGGTTTGCGCAATGTGTCTGTAACCGCGCCGTATATGCATAATGGGATGTTCCGCACATTGCGTGAAGTGATCGAGTATTACGATGATCCGTACAAGGTTGTGGCCCACCCGGTGAATATGGATAGCCTGCTATTAAAGCCACTTGGTCTTACCAACGGCGAAAAAGACGACCTGGAAAACTTCCTGAAAACACTTACTGATGACAGGTTTACCCGCCGGTAACTCACTTGAATGTAAAGCCTGTCAGCATTTCTACTTCTGATACTGTGGTCTTCCAATGGTCAAGCCCTTTTGATTTTTCGAAAGTATTGTCGAAGATGTATGCCTCATATTGATGCAGCTTTTTGATATAGATCACTTTCCAGCATTTCTCGGGAACTGTAATGTTTTCATGTACTTCCGCAGCGCCTATGGAGCCGCACCAGACATGTATAGAGTCGTATGCAGGGATATCGTGCCCCGGGTCGCCGATGGCTAATTTTCGCGTGCGTGTTTCCAGTGTCTTCCAGTCGCCTGCATTGAGTGCATGGGTTTGTGGGGCCATATTTGAAAAGTAGAAACACTCGTCGAGTGCCACGCTGCCAAAACACTGATTGTCTGCCGCAGGGCACATATGTCCCCTGTCATATCCTTTTAGTTTGAGCGAGGTTCTGTATTTATTCAATTTTTTATAACCATCTTCCAGGTCTGTGTTGATTGGGTCTTCCGGGTCCGGTTCAAATTTATCTGTACGGGGAAGAGGATCGTCGCAACTACATCGTTCTATATAATCCCACCATTCTACCAAAATCGGGTAGTGGAGTTTTTTATCGTAAGTGGTACTATAATGCGTATGATGGATAACCTCAGTAGGATGATGCTGCCCGAAGGTATTAAGTGCGAACAGTAAAATGAACAGCGAGAGTGTGCCTGTTTTTTTCATTTCGTGAAAGTAATATAATTCAATTGTGTTTTATGTAAGTGAAGCGTGTATTAATAGTTCAGGGCCCCCTAAGAGGCCCTGAACTGAAAGAAAAAATGCAAATGAATTAACGGATCACTGTGATCTTTTCTGTCAATTTGCGTGTAGCATTTTCTGTAGTTATGTAATACAACCCGGCAGGAACATCCAGTTTGATGTCTGTAGCCTTATTAGTAGTGGTTGTAAATTCTTTTACCTTTTGTCCTACTATATTCGTGATCACAAAAGTTGCTTTTTCGTTAGTTGCTGAAGCAACAGTAACTGTAAACGAACCCGCAGAAGGATTAGGGTACGCATTGATACCAGAGCCATTAGCATAAAGCGAACCTGCGCCTGCAGTACATGCAGCTATAGTGCGTACATGGAACGGGTACGTAGCAGTACCTGTGCAGCCTAATGCTGTGACTGAATAAGTAATTGTAAGCGGGCCAGCACCGACGCCGGTTACAACGCCTGTTGTAGCATCGATAGTAGCCAGCGAAGTATTGCTGCTGGACCAGGTACCTCCGGTAACTGAATTAGCTAAAGTAACTGTAGCGCCCGGGCAAACGCTGTCGATACCTGTAACGGTACCTGCAGCTGGTATCGGGTTAATCCTGTAATGACGCCTGTTGCAGAGCCTGCAGTTGCGATTGTAGTTGTAGAACTACTCCAAACGCCATAGGTATCGCCTCCGGTAGCAGTAAGTGTGACAGGTGCCCCACCTACGCAAAGAGTAGTAGTTCCGGTAATAGTACCTGCCACAGGAGTTGCACAAATGGTAGTTACTTTAACTTCACCATTACCGGCGCTATTGAAGTCAGCGGTGAGCGTAACTGATGAAGTTACTACAGGAGCTGCAAATGATGAGCCACCGCCGCCGCCGCCCCAACTGCCACCGCCACCGCAGAAGTAGCCACCGCCGCCACCGCCACCTGCTGTTGAGGTGCCCGCGTTGCCTCCTAAGGAGTCTGTGCCTGCAGTGCCTGATGTATAACTTGGAA
>CAYZKL010000083.1:16581-16840 GCA_964478855.1 uncultured Flavipsychrobacter sp. | reverse complement strand
GGTTGGTCTGATCGAGGAACTGTGATAACTGCGAGGTACCAAAGAACGAATTGATAACTGATGACAAGGTACGCGCGTTGATCAGGTCGATCGGCGTGAACACCTCATTATCACGTACGTTCATACGCTCACGGATGGTACGTGCCATACGGGCAAGACCAACACCGAACTGTGCAAACAATTGCTCGCCTACTGTACGTACACGACGATTGCTCAGGTGATCGATGTCATCTATTTCCGCTTTACCATTGGTAAGGCG
>CAYZKL010000083.1:6742-16360 GCA_964478855.1 uncultured Flavipsychrobacter sp. | reverse complement strand
GAGTTGGAAGTATCTTTGTTCAGCGTATTATAGATGATAGAGAAATCTCCGCTTACTTCTTCTTTCTGCAGGAATACGGTTTTAATGCCCATTTCCTGTACCATAGCAGCGTTATCTTCATCAAGCACACTGTCGCGATCCAGAACCACGTCATTACGCTCAATGGTCACTACTTCACCGGTGTCCTCATCTACGAAGTCCTCGGTCCAGCTACGCAGTACACGGGCAGCCAGGCGGCGGCCAATGTGCGGAGCCAAAGTCTTCTTATCTACCTTCACTTCATCAGCCATGCCGAAAAGCTCCAGTATATCCTTATCTGTTTCATAACCTATTGCACGTAGCAACGTGGTTACAGGGAATTTCTTCTTACGGTCGATGTACGCATACATCACGTTATTGATATCCGTAGCAAACTCCATCCACGCACCTTTGAACGGTATCACACGGGCACTGTATATCTTGGTGCCGTTCGGGTGAACACTCTGTCCAAAGAACACACCCGGAGAACGGTGCAGCTGAGATACAAAAACACGCTCAGCGCCGTTGATCACAAACGTACCCCTAGGGGTCATGTATGGGATATTACCCAGGAACACATCCTGAACTATGGTCTCAAAGTCCACGTGCTCCTCGTCATTACAGCTCAGTTTCAGCTTCGCTTTCAGCGGTACTGAATACGTAAGGCCCCGCTCCATACACTCATCAATGGTGTAGCGTGGCGGGTCAATGAAGTAATCCAGGAATTCGAGTACGAAGATGTTCCTTGTATCCGTGATCGGGAAGTTCTCCTTGAACACACGGAACAGGCCTTCATTGTTACGCTTATCAGGCGTGGTCTCTAGCTGGAAGAAGTCCTGGAATGATTGTAGCTGGATGGCAAGCAAATCGGGAGTTGCTGCAGCATCGTGCAACTTTCCGAAATTTACTCTACCGGCTGCGGTCTTTTTTTGTGGTATAGCCATAGTAATATTTACTCCTTTTTTACAAACAAAAAGAACCCGTAAGATAGGCGTAGCCTACCTTTACAGGCATTATGTATCAACAGAAAATACTCAAAATAATTTTATGCACGTACGATACCCCTCGAAAAAGGGATGGCAAAGATAGGAAACCCGCCTTAATTAAGCAAAAAATATTCCAACTTTCTACAATTCTCCCAAAATGTGGAAAAATACCAGTAAAACAGGCTAATATTTATTATTAAGCAATGTATTTATTGCGTTATTTCAACGCACATGCACCACCCTATTTTACCATATGATACCGCTGCAGTTCCAATATTATGGTATCGCCCGGGGTATTCAGTTTCATTTTTATTATTCCTGCGGAGGGATTCATATAAAACCAATGATCAAAGTGAGTGGAGTCACCTGGTATATAACGATGCACCTCTATTACATTGTTATATGTTAAACCATTTAATTCAAAAACAGGGGATGATATAATCACACAATTTCCAAGGCTATTCCATTGCATATTGTCTTCTATCGGGTATTTAATGAAGGGTTCTGGAAATCTGAACAAAACAGCAAAATCTAAATTATATACATATAGCCGATTTTCTCTAAATTCCCATTCCCATATTGATGGTTTACTACTTGGGGAGTCGAGATTAAAACCATAAATATACATATGGTTTTCTGCCACCCATACATCACCTCTGCCTGCCATCAATGAGGAATCAAAAGTTGTCGCTGCCACTTCAAAACTATCCATCCTACCTGTTACAGAATCCTTATATATCCAATAGCTACCTGGTAGGTAGCAGTAATCACGTTGCATATTTTCATTTACAGCCAATAAGTAATGCGGGTATGTCTGCTTCTTTTTACATGCACTCAAAAATAATAGCAAAAGGCAGCAACAAACCCCATATGTGATGCCAAATTTCATGAGTTTTAGTTTATCTGTTTTATGCATTTATGCAATATTTCAATCACCTGCACCACCCTATCTTACCATATGATACCGCTGCACTTCCCACACTATGGTATCCGCAGGGGTATTCAATTTCATTTTAATAATTCCTGCCGATGAATTCATATAAAACCAGTGGTCAAAGTGTGTGGAGTCACCAGGTATATAACGATGAACTTCCACTACATTGTTGTATGATATACCATTTATTTCAAAAACGGGGAATGACTTAATATCGCATTTGCCATTTATACTACTCCACGTCGTATTATCTACTAAGGGGTATGTAATGAACTTCGCCGGATAGGAAAAAATAACCGAAAACATTTTATTAAAAATATACAGGTCATTCCTTCTTAATTCCCATTCCCATAACGATGGCTTGCTGCCGGGCGAATCCATATTGAAGTCGTAGATATATATGCGATTATCTTCTTCCCATACATCACCCCAACGCCTGTCATAAGCTGAGTCAAACATTGTTGATGCTACTTCAAAACTATCCATTCTGCCGGTAATGGAATCACGGTATATCCAGTAAGTACCGGGCAGGTAGCAATGATCCCGCTTCAGGTTTTCATTTAAAGGAAAGAAATAATGATAGGGTTTCTCTTGCTTTTTACGACATGATATAACCAATAAGCATGTTAAACATCCTAAGCAAATAGTATACAATATTATTTTGCAGAATTTCCCGCGATACATGAATCTAAAGTTATACGTTTTTCACATTAAAAAGTTCAGTTTTTACCTCTCTTGGCACAGTTTTCATTACCTGTTCAGTATAAAAACAGAAAACTATGAAAACGAGAAACATCCTGACAGTTATAGCATTAGTAGCCGTAGCTTCATTCACATCATGCAAAAAAGATTATACATGCACTTGTACCACTGTTGTAGGTGGCATATCAGTTGATAACAGGCACGATATAGACCAGGCTACTTATACAGATGCCAAGAAATCTTGCCAGAATTACGAGGACCAGGCAAATAATGCCTTCCCGGGTGGCACTTCTTGCCGCTTGTAAGTTGATTTTAAACATTTATTATATATAAAGGCTACCCAAAAGGTAGCCTTTATGTTATTTAAAAAAAAGAACTACAAATATTTCCGCATTTAAAAATTAATATTATTTTTGTGCCACACAAACTAAAAAACAAACTTATGAAAAAACTCTTCCCAGTTGTTGCCGTAGCCTTGATCGCTACTATGTTCACTTCTTGCAAAAAAGAATACACTTGCACTTGCACAGTTACTGTTGGTGGTGTTTCTACATCTTCATCTGCTAGCCTTGGCAAACTAACGAAGAAAGATGCAGAAGCTGCTTGCACAGCACGTAGCACTTCAGTATCTGGTGTAACAGCAACTTGCAGCTTATAATTCTGCATTAATATAATATATTTCAAAAAGGACATCCCCGGATGTCCTTTTTCCTTTTTAATTTTGGCCCATGAATAAATTTTACCGTGTACTGCTCATCCTGCTATCAGTACTCACCGGGGCTGTTTTTATTTACTCTGCTTATACCAAGGTGCAGCCCATTCAGCCATTCGAATATACCATGGTTGAATTTATACATATACCCTGGTTCATAGCGGCACTGGCCGCCCGCTTTTTTGTAGGGCTCGAATTTGGCCTCGGCTTTCTAATAGCTTTTCATATCTATGGCAAGGGCAAGTGGGTGCTTAATTTCGCCTTGCTTACACTTATTATTTTCAGCATATATCTTATATTCCTATGGATGAATGTTGGCAACAATGTCAACTGTGGCTGCTTTGGTGATGCTATATGGATGACCCCATCCGCTTCTTTAATTAAGAATGGTATCATATTGATTATCATTTACTTAATCAAAAAATACAACAACGGGTGGAATGTCTCTTTTTTGCATAAAGCCACTCTTACACTTCTATCAGTAGCAGTTGCACTTCCCTTCATTTTATACAGCATTCCATCACAGGAACCGTCCTGGCTGCGCAAGGACAGGTACCAGACGGATCTGTCTTTCTTATATGCTACCGGCAAACCGGATGCACCTAAAGTGGACCTGGCAAAGGGCAAACATGTCATCGCTTTCCTGAGCAAAAATTGCGCACATTGCCGTATTGCTGCCTACAAAATGCACCTGATGAAGCAGGCTAACCCTGCCCTGCCCTTCTACATGGTCATTGGTGGAGAGAGTGAACTCGATGATTTCTGGAAAGCTACAAAAGCGCAGAATATACCCTATACCCGGCTCGATAAGGACAATTTCCTCAATTACACCGGCGGCATGTTCCCGCTGATCATTTTAGTGAATGATGGATGGGTGGAGGCTAAAGCCGACTATAATACACTGTCTCAACCTACCCTTGAAGCCTGGTTGCAAGGCAAACCCTGATGCTATTTCCTGGTGATGACCACATCTATGACCGCTACGTGGCTGTATTGTTTGTGAGGCTGTATAGAAGTGCCTATACCTGTATATCTGTCTCCCAGGCATATCTGCCTGTGACCCAATGACGGCACGTCTTCATCAGTCAGCAGCTCCAGTATGATATCCAATGGCTTATCTGTACCATAGTCACAGCATTCACCATTATATCGTTGCACTTTCCTGCATTCAGCAGTCTGCCGCTCATGCCCGGTATAGCCGGTAATACCTGTACTGTGGGCATGACAATAAGCACTTTCATAACAGCCCGAATCAGGGTAAAGAATACCCATCGGCTCCATCTTAGACATAGTCTCCACCAATGACAAATAATAAGATGAGGTCTTATCATACGCCAACGGCTTTACTACCGTCTCACAGAACAGTTGCGGATTTTTCCTTGCGAGGTTCAGAATATATACCACTTTGCGCTCACTGTCCGACATATAGCGTGCCTTTGCGGCCGTATTACATTCCAGGTACTGCGGAGCATTCCACTCTTTAGAGTACATAGCCAGTGGCGACTCTGCTTTTGCCGATGCAGGCACATTTATAAAATGCAAAAGGATCAATAATCAGTTGATACTCATATGATGTTCAGGATATTTGGTTGAAAATACTACTTACCCGCCACTTCTTTAAAGTAGCCCTCCAGCCTGGCGGCTATAATATCCCAGTCAAAGTTGTTCTTAACAACCTGCATACCGGCATGGCCAACGGCCCGTCGCTTCTCCTCAGATGAGAGCAACTCTATCACACTTTTCGCAAAAGCCACAGGATCTCGTTGCATGATGGCACCCTCGCCACTATTGATACCCAATCCGCCAAAGCCTATATGCGAGCATACCACAGGCACCCCCATGGCCATAGCTTCCAGTACCTTGTTCTGGGTACCTGCCCCAAACCTTAATGGCGCCACCACCACACTGCCACTGTTATAGGTAGCTGCCAGGTCTTTCACAAAACCGGTTACCTCCACATGGTCATTGGCCAGTTCTGCTACCTTTTTTAGAGGCCGTTGCCCGGCTATTATAAAACGTACTTTAGGAAACTTAAGCCTGATAAGCGGCAATATGGTATTGGTGAAATAAACCACAGCATCCACATTGGGCGCATAGTCCATATTACCCGTAAACAGCAAAGTATCGGAATGGCTGTAGTCATGTCCGCGAGGGGCAAATGTGTCCAGGTCCACACCATTGGGCAGCAGGCGCAGATTACCTGTATCATGGGTTTTTTGCAGGTACGCCAGGTCTTCTGCCGAGCATACCAGCGATAGATTATATTGCTCCAGCACCTGCTCATATTTCAGCACGCGCTTTTGCTCTTCATTTTCAAACAATGTGGTCAGTACACCACGCTTCACTGTCTTTCTCCGCTCCCAGTAAAGCGAGAACGCATCAGGCAGGTCAAGTATTCTTGGTAGCTCCTTACGCCCCGCCAGGTATGGCGACATACGTAAATGCTGCACATGGACCGCCTCATATTTATGTTTGGCTAATTGTGTATCCAGCAGGTTCCGCATCTCTGCCGACTGAAAATAAAGCACCTGCAGCGGTTTACTGTCCCATAAACCGGACAGGCACTGCATAGCAGACTTCCACTTGGGAAGGTATACAAAATGTACTTCAGTAAATATCTTTTCCAGTTCGGCCTTATAGCCCAGGTCTTCCTCGGTTTGCGCAAAGGTCACAAGGTGCAGTTCATGCCTGCCCTTCAGCCTTTTGGCGAGGTTATATATCTTCAGCTTGTCGCCCCTGTATGGCGGATACGGTACCCGGTTTGCGAGGAAAAGAAGTTTCAAGTAGAATTCAAAAGTTAAACCAATTAGCTGATAAGCTAATCAGTCAATTAGCTAATTATTTCAATATCTCGTGCCCCAGCTTATCGCGCTTGGTCTGTAGGTAGAACTCGTTATGCTGATTTGGTATTATCTCTATCGCCACATTCTCGACTATCTCCAGCCCGTAGCCCATCATACCAGCACGCTTGCGTGGGTTATTGCTCATCAGCTTCATTTTCGACACACCCAGGTAGCGTAGTATCTGTGCACCCACACCATAGTCACGCTGGTCATTTTTAAAGCCCAGTGCCAGGTTAGCCTCTACGGTATCCTTGCCTTCTTCCTGCAGCTTGTATGCTTTCAGTTTGTTGAACAAGCCTATACCCCTGCCTTCCTGGTTCATATACAATACCACACCTTTTCCGGCTTCTTCCACCATCTCCATTGCTTTTTGCAGCTGGTCGCCACAGTCGCAGCGCAGTGAATGCAGTATATCGCCTGTAAAGCACGAGCTATGCACCCTAACTAGCACGGGCTCATCCTTTTCCCACTTACCTTTTGTTAGTGCCAGGTGTGTTTCACCTGTATTGGTCTGGCGGAATGCAACCAGTTCAAAATACCCATGCTTGGTAGGCATCTGCACACGCACCTCTTCCTTTATCAGGGTTTCGGTTTGCAGCCTGTACGATATCAGGTCTTTTATTGAAATGATCTTCAGGTCAAATTTCTTAGCTATCTCCTGCAACTCAGGCATACGTGCCATTGTGCCGTCATCATTCATTATTTCCACAAGCACACCTGCCGGTTCAAAACCCGCAAGCCTTGCCAGGTCCACCGTAGCCTCTGTATGCCCCGACCGGCGCAGCACCCCTTCATCCTTTGCCCTTAGCGGAAAAATGTGCCCCGGCCTGCCCAGGTCTTCAGGTTTTGTATTAGGGTTTATCAAAGCCTGCACGGTCTTTGCCCTGTCCTGTGCCGATATACCTGTGGTACAGCCTTGCCCTATCAGGTCCACCGATACGGTAAACGGAGTTTGGTGCAGTACTGTATTATTCTCCACCATCAGGTTCAGCTTCAGTTCGGCACAGCGGCTTTCGGTCAGCGGTGCACATATAAGCCCCCGCCCGTGTTTCGACATAAAGTTGATGATCTCAGGAGTTACATTATGAGCAGCCGTTACAAAGTCGCCTTCATTTTCACGGTCCTCATCATCCACCACTATCAGCAGTTTACCCTTCTTCAGGTCTTCTATCGCAGATTCTATTGTATCTAACATCTTAAAAATCAAAGGTCAAATTTCAAAAACCGGAAAACATTACTCCGGCTCCCGAACGCTAAAAAATAAGATGCAAAGGTACGGATGTATTGGCAAGAAAGTGATACACCCTATTAGCTGCAAACTCAGCTAAAAACAACAAAAAACATAACCAAAATAAAAATTCGACGCCAATCCCGCGACCTGCGACGTCAATCATAAAGCATGCTTACTCGTTTAGACTATCTACCCTTTTAAATTTTTAGTTTTCCCTTTTCACTTCCTATTCTATCAACCCCAACTGTATTCCCTTCTTCACCATAGCCGCCACATTCTTTGCGCCCAGTTTCATCAGCAGGCTCAGGCGGTGGCTGTCTACAGTTCGTTTACTGATGAACAGCATTTCAGCTATCTGCTGGCTGGTATGGTTCATCGCTATGAATTTCAGCACTTCCCGCTCCCTGCGCGACAGTACCGGCCGGGCTACAGGCTGCTCCCTCATCTCCACTTCATCCTGCACCACTTTAGGCTCCAGTATCGGATCCATGTATTCCCCACCCTTGTGTACCGTTCTTATGGCGTCCAGCAATATCTCTTCACTTGTAGTTTTCAGTATGTAGCCGCTCGCCCCTTTCCGCATCATGCTCTTAATGTAGAACACATTATCCTGGTTGGTCAGTGCAAGTATCTTAATCGCCGGGTATTGTGCGGAAATGATTTCGGCCAGTTCATCACCCGTCTGTCCAGGCATCTGTATATCCAGCAGCAGCACATCGGGTTGCTGACCTGCTATCCCCTTCAGCAGTTCCTGCCCGTTGGTGTAGCAGCCACTTATCTTCATATCATTGCAGTTACCCAATATGTGCCGCAATCCGTTTATCACCAGCGGGTGATCGTCTGCGATCCCTATTTTTATTTTCATACCTTGATAGTGTTAGTAGTTAGTGACCCTAAAAAATATTGCTTTTTTACTTTCGACTTAGCACACACACCAGCTTTCGACTTTATACTTATACTTTCGACTAAAAAAAGCATCAAATTTCAAACTCTATATACACCGTCGTTCCCTTCCCCACTTCCGACTCGATCGTATAGCTGCCGTTCAGGCTGCGCACCCGGGTGGCCAGGTTATGCAACCCCATGCCATATTGCACATTTGCCGTATCAAATCCTTTCCCGTTATCCTCTACTGTTATGGCCAGCACTTGCTCCTGCTTCACTAGTTGCACCAGTGCATGTGTTGCCTCTGCATGTGTGGTTATATTCTTCAGCAGTTCCTGCACTATGCGGTATATACTCAGTCTGAATTCCTGTGTTATATCGTCATAGTTGCCATAGTGCTGAAAGTCTATCTGCAGCGCCCCCTCCTGCTTCATATAGCTGCAGAACGACCGCAGTGCATCCGGCAGCGGCTGCTTCAGCAGCACCTCGGGCATCAGGTTATGTGCCGTCTTGCGTATCTCATCACCCATCTTCTCCAGCAGGTCCATCGCCTCCTTATAGGCTGTCACCGTTGTTACCTGCGGTTGCTCATGCCTTATGGTTCTGAACCGCATCATTGCAGCCGATAGCATACCACCTATACCATCATGCAATTCTCCTGCTATCCTGCTCCGCTCCTTTTCCTCGCCCTGCACTGCCGCCCTAAGCGTATCTATTTTATTCTCCTGCTGCAGTGCGCGTATCTGCTCTTCATCCAGCCGCTGCCTGCTCCTGGCATTGCGGTATATACCCACCAGCACTATCGACAGTAGTGCCACACTACCCGCGGTACCCCACACCCATATGTTCTTGCGTGTTATCTTGCTCTGCTGTTTTGCTATCAGTAACTGCCCCTCTGCTATTTCTTTATCTTTCTCTGCCGACATATACTTCACCTCCAGGCTATTGATGGCGTGTGCCTTTTCCACACTCGTCAGCGAGTCTTTCCATGCCGCTATAGTATCCATGCAGCCCACAGCCATATCATACCGCCCTGTGGCTTTATATACCGCAGTCAGTTTGGTATAGCAGTTGATATAGTTGTCCTTTATGTTGTGCGTGATTGCTTCCTGCAGCCCTGCCCGCAATATCTGTTCAGCTTCCTTATACCGGGCCATACGGCACCATGCATCTCCTAGCGAGTACGAAGCATCTACAACTATATAATAGAACTTATTCCTCGCCATCTCTATGGCTCGTCGTAGATATATAACCGCTTGCACGTTATCTCCCTTCTCTATATACGCCTTACCGAGGTCTGCATTAGC
>CAYZKL010000083.1:0-6732 GCA_964478855.1 uncultured Flavipsychrobacter sp. | reverse complement strand
GCCCATATGCCTGCCTATATCCATTACCATATTGTGGTACACTATGGCGCTATCTGCTCTATGTATCATGGTATAGTATGCGCCCATATTGGTATAGGCATTGGCCAGTTGATATTCCAGCCCGCCGGCTTTAGCTATCTGCTCTGCTTTGTTATAGCATACCAGCGCTTTGTCATATTGCTTCATGCGCATATGCACATGCCCCAGGTTGTTATAGATATTAGCTGCGGTATGTGTAGGCCCTGCATGTTCCACCTCATGCAGGGCTATATAAAAGTATTCCGATGCCTGCAGATAATCACCTTCATTAAAGTAAGCATCACCTATTCCGTTGTAGCACCACGCTACGCCATCAGCATGAGTGCTCTTTGCTGCCCACGGCAGCGCCGCTTTGCAGCAGTTACGGCATTGCTCGTAATCCTGCTTCTCATAGTACTTTATCCCCTTCGTCATTATAGCAACCAATGCTCCGTCTGCATAATTGATTGCTGTACTTTTTGCTATGATCTCATTATACAAGGTTATCGCACTATCCGGATTTAGCATCTTATCAGCCACGCTTATCATCCGGATGATCTGTGCAGTGTCCTGATACTTTGCTGCATCTGTTTGTGCGTACAAAGGCATAACTATACACAGCAACAGCATGCAGAGCAGAGGGTTGATAGCGAAAAGGATTAAACCACGCAAATGATCAATGATTATAAATTGCAATATACAACACCCAATGCGTAAAAAAATTCGGTATTTATACCGAAGTTTTGTGTCTTGTAATTGCTTATATTACTCGCTCCGCCCGCAGTAGCAGTTTGCCAAGGAGGGTTTCGTCCGAAGTAAATTCATGGAAGAAGACGAGCTACGTGATCTATTTTCCATTTTCGCAGGTCCTTTATACAAAAAAATGCTGATAAAAAAAATCGGTATAAATACCGAATTTTTGCGTTCCTCTTTATCCTACCTTGCCACCGTTATCGCAATTATCGTTGCCGGCCCCTTTTGCCCTTATTATCTATAATGTGGTTTGTTATAAACTACAGACTTTTATGAATATCCAAACCGAGCTATGCGTCGGCCTCTTTATAAACAGAGGTCGAAAAGCATAAGCATTTCGCTATAGAGATTGAGTGTTTATTAGTTAAACTAATTCCGAGATCTGGGCTAAGGCTATATTTTTTTATTCCTTATCACCTTCAGCATCTGCTCATGTATCAGTCCGTTTGTAGCCAGTGTTTCCTTTTCAAACACATTATATGGCGACCCTTCAAAATCTGTGATCCTGCCGCCTGCCTCCTGCACTATCAGGTAGCCCGCAGCCACATCCCATGCGCTCAGGTTATATTCCCAGAAACCGTCAAACCTGCCGCATGCTACCCAGCACAGGTCTATGGCAGCAGAGCCAAGGCGCCTTACAGGCAGCCCTTCCAGTATTATCCGTTCAAACACCTTTATCGGGTGCTCAGCATTATCCGGCCATTTATATGGGAAGCCCGTTACCAGGCAGGCGGTCTTAAAATCACTCTTGGCCGATACAGATATCGGGTTGCCGTTCAGTGTCGCTCCCTTTCCTTTTTCGGCAAAGAAGAGCTCATTCATCATCGGTTTATATACTGCACCCAGCAGCAGTTCATCCTTATGCTGCAACCCTATACTGATACAACATAGCGGTATGCCATGCGCAAAGTTCACAGTGCCGTCTATAGGGTCTATGATCCACTGGTAGTCCGATACTTTCAGTAATTCCCCCACCTCCTCGCTGATGATGGAGTGCGTAGGAAAAGTAGCACGGATCACCTCTATGATCTTATCCTCCGCCAGGTTATCCACCTCGGTTACCAGGTTGTTGATGCCTTCTTTATGATTGACCTTGAATACGCCGTCAAAATACTGCAGCAGTATCTTACCTGCTTCCTGTATCGCTTCATGCATCACTTTTTTTAAGGCTTCCATAGATCACAGTTTTATTTCTTTACCCAGGTAATAGTCGATCACTTTTAGCTTGAAGATAAGGTCATACTTGGCACTCGCAAGGTTAGCCGCAGCGGCAAATTCCGTGTTCTGCGTCACCAGCAGGTCCACGGTACTGGTAAGTCCCAGGTCATAGCGTTTACGGGCAAAGTCCAGCGCACGGTGCGCCGCTTCAAATGCCCGCTTTGCAGCATAGTATTTCTGTATCGAGTTCAGGGCGTTGTTGTGTGCCTTGTACACATTCTGTTTCAGTGTCAGTTCCGCACTGTATTCATTCAGCTGCTGCTGTGCCAGGTTTATCTTGGCCTGCCGCACACCATACTGCGACTGCCATCCGTTGAATATCGGTATGTTCACACTAAGGAACATCGACTGGCGGATATTGCTGCTCAGCTGTGTACCAAATGGTATCATTGGTGTAAGCGTACGGTACACCGGCTGGTATACAGTGTCTCCGCTGCGACCGGCTATGCCTATCGGTGCCAGGCCCAGCAGTTCGTTCGTGGTCTGGTAGCTCAGGTAGTTGCTGGCGTAGTTGGTACCCACCTGGTAGCCAAAGCTTATTTGCGGATACAGGCTCGCCTTCGATGCTGCCAGTCCCTTCTCGGCAGCGGTCACACGCAGCTCACTGCCCCTTATAGAGCCAAAGTGCGTGCGTGCTGTTCTGAAAACCTCCTCAGGCTGAGTCTCAGCTACCATCAGCTGGTCACTTGCCGATACATCGGGCACCAGTATCATGAAGGGAGTGGCAAAGTCCAGGTTCAGCAGGGCTTTCAGGTCCAGTATGGTAGCATTATAGTTGGCTATTGCGTTGATCAGGTTCGAACTGTCCGTAGCCAGTTGAGACTCCAGTTGCGCCACATTCAGCTCCGGGAGCCTGCCCGCTTCGGCAAAAGCACGAGTCTGGTCCAGTTGCGCCTGCGATACATTCACCTGGTTGCGGCTGATGCTGATCTGCTCCTGTGCCAGTACCGCCGTCAGAAAGCTATTAGCAACATTCAGCGAAATGTCGTCCTTCCGCTGCTCCAGGTCTGCCAGCGATGCCGCCAGCATCAGTTTGTTCTTGGCTATCGTGTTGCGCACCTGCATCCAGCTAAACAGGAGCAGGTTACCATTACCACTCGCACTCAGGAAGTTGTACCCCGACTCCACAAACTGGTTGGTAGTAGGATTGATAGAACGGCCCAGGCTTCTGCCATAGCTGCCATTGGCATTCACTGTAGGCAGTTGCGACAACTGGCTCTGCTGCAGCGTATAGCGTGCCAGCCGGGCACTCAGGGAGTCCTGCTTTATAGTTATGTTATGGTCTATTGCATACTGCACACACCGTTGCAGCGACCATACATGGTCTGTGTTGCTACCCTGCTGTGCATGGGCAGTACCTGTAAGTAGTATAAAAATGGTAAGGATCGCAGAAAACAAGCGCATATGACAAAAGTAATTGAAAAATCGCATCGAAAAATTGATATGTTTCTCCTATTCGAATTTGACATTCATTCCTTGCCTTATTTCCAGTATCCGTTTGTTACGACGGTCATATTTAAAGGAATATGCTTCTATGACCATCCCCAATCCCAGCCACCTGTAAAGATTCCCGTAGAAGATGTTCTCATCAAGTGCAGACCTGACCTTTATCTTCACATCAAACTTTTCAGGGAGTCCATCCTCACTTGCATTCACCGAGTCCACAGCGGATTTCACTGCTTTGTATTCCCTGGCAACCTTGATGACCTTATAAAATTCCTGCACTTCCGCCTCAGACATATATAATTGTGCAGATGAAACGTATGGAGCCAGGCACAGCAATAATAACAGCATTATTTTACCCATAGTCAAATATAAGCGTAATGCACTATTTATCGCTCAATAACCCGCCAAGATATGTAAGTATCTTAGATGTAGCCCCGCCTGATGACAATACATATTCGCGGGCCGCAACGGCGTGCTGCTCATATCGCAAGGCGTCCTCCAGTTCCTGCAGCGATGCGATCATATCCTGTGGCGAGACTATGGTAAATCCTCCGCCCTTTGCTATCAGTTCCTTTGCTTCTATGAACCTGTCATATACCGGCCCGTAAAAACAGGGGATGCCGTAAACAGCCGCCTCAAGCACATTGTGTACACCGTCCTTATCAAATCCACCACCTATCCACGCCACGGTGCCATACCGGTACAGGTGCAGCAGCAGGCCTACCTTGTCCACCAGCAGCACTCTTTTGTTCATTTGCCCGTCTGTCCATGCAGACCATTTCACTATCCTGTTCCCGAATACCTTTTCAATTGCAGCTATATGCGTACCATCCACCTCATGCGGCACGAGTATCAGTTTCCAGTCGTGTGGCAGTTTCACCAACACCTTATGCAGGAATGTCTCATCCGAAAGCCATGTGCTGCCTGCTACCAGTACCTTATGCCCCTCCGTAAACGACTTTGCTATATGCTGATCCTCGGCCTGGCCTGCGGCCTTTATCACCCTGTCAAAACGGGTATCGCCACTTACGGTCACATGGGTGATCTTTATACTTTCCAGCAGCTTGGCTGAGGCTTGATCCTGTACAAATATGTGCGTAAAGCAGCGCAACATGTGACGCAGCAACCCTCCGTACCATTTAAAGAAACCCTGTTCCTTACTGAAGACTGCAGAAACAAGCACCGCAGGTATTGCACGTGCCTTTATTTGGCTCAGGTATTGGTACCAGAATTCATATTTTACAAACAGGCACAATGCCGGGTTTACAATATCCAGGAATGCTTTTGCATTATGCGCGGTATCTACCGGCAGGTAAAAAACATGATCCGCACCCTTATAATCCTTACGCACCTCGTAGCCCGAGGGGGAGAAGAATGTAAGCACCACACCATATTGCGGGTATTGCTCCTTCAGGGCTTCCAGCACGGGCCTGCCCTGCTCAAATTCGCCAAGCGAGGCGCAATGCATCCAGATGAATTTTCGGGTATCACCGGCGAGTGCGCTGCGCATCCGGCTCAGCAGGTCTTTTCTCCCGGCTACAAACAGTTTTGCCTTTTCATTGAAAAAAGAAGCTACATATATAGCTGCCGTATAGACAAGAATTGCAAGCCTGTAAAGTGCAGAATAAAGGATCATTCAAAAATTAGGTCTTCTGATTTGCGCCTGAACATCGGTATGTACCATCCTCCTCGCAGACCGAACAATATATCCAGGCGCTGCTTGTTATCGGTACGCATTACATCATATAAAAAATCGCGCCTGCATTGTGTAAACCCAAATAATGCGTCCACTCCTATATGAAAGTTCAGCAACCCGT
This sequence comes from uncultured Flavipsychrobacter sp., assembly GCA_964478855.1. GTDB lineage: Bacteria > Bacteroidota > Bacteroidia > Chitinophagales > Chitinophagaceae > Nemorincola. The sequence goes on along the minus strand of CAYZKL010000083.1, from coordinate 1,480 downwards.
TCTTAGCAAAATAGGTGTATCCTGCATACTGCTCCAGAAACAGTCCGTTTGTAAGCCTGTCATAACCCTTCAGGTAATCGCCACGCAACTGGGTAACGGTCTTATCCCTGTCAAATATATTGATGCGGTGCTGCATAAAACCAACGCAGCTTAGCAGCAATAGCCCATTATCCGGATGCAGTTCTGAGAATGGAATGATCTTACCTACATTTATGCCCACAGCGTATCCTCTTTCAAATACAGGCACATTGGTCCGTTGGCCGCTGTTATCAATGAATTCATATAACTGGCCGCTGTTCGCAGAGTATTTATCCCTAATGTTCACCATCAGCGAGTCTTCCCTGATATCCTTACCAACAATGAAATCGAATTTAGCACCAAATAACCAGTTTGAAGTTGTCTTATACAACAGTGCCGGGCCCACCCTGTAGCTGACCCCAAACCGTTTTGCCATATCACCCGCAGGTATATCTATACCGGCATTACCGTTCAGAATAAACCCTTTCCTCGACTTTGTGGCGGCGACAGGGCCAAAAAGCAAGTCTTTATCCTGCGCAAAAGCCGGTAAAACCATTAATACTAAACAAATAGCAACAAGGCACTTTCTCATATATATACAGCTTCGGAACTGTGAAATTAGGGCAAATATATAAACCTGCATACCAGTTAAAATATTTTAACGTATTTCACGTTTGTATCCAAACAACAATCCGGGGCAAAAAATGTACTTTTGCACCCGTTAAAAACACGCTATGCATAAACTTCAGATGGTGGACCTGAAACGTCAGTACCACAAAATAAAACCGGAAATAGACGCAGCAATTATGAACGTCCTGGAAAGCACGGCCTTCATTGGCGGCCCTGACGTGCATGAATTTGCTTAGGAAATGTCCGCCTACCTGGATGTAAAGCATGTCATTCCATGCGCCAATGGCACTGATGCATTGCAAATAGCCCTGATGGCACTTGGTCTGCAACCCGGCGATGAGGTGATAACACCTTCATTTACATATATAGCTACCGTTGAGGTCGTGGCTTTGCTGCGTCTTAAGCCAGTATTTGTAGATGTGGATGCAGACACGTTCACCATGAACATAGAGAGTGTACGAAATGCAATCACACCAAAGACCAAAGCCATTATACCCGTTCACCTTTACGGTCAGTGCGTGAACATGGAGCCGCTGATGGCATTAGCTAAGGAGCATAACTTACCTCTTATAGAAGATAATGCCCAGGCTATAGGCGGTAATTATACCTTCTCTGACGGCAGAACTGTAAAAACAGGTTCTATGGGCATTATTGGTTGTACTTCATTCTTCCCGTCCAAGAACCTGGGTGGCTACGGAGATGGTGGCGCAATATTCACCAATGATGATGCACTTGCGGAAAAGATAAAGATGATCGCCAACCACGGGCAAAAAGTCCGGTACTATCACGAAATGGTGGGCTGTAACAGCCGCCTGGACACGATACAGGCTGC
>CAYZKL010000082.1:0-16858 GCA_964478855.1 uncultured Flavipsychrobacter sp. | reverse complement strand
GAAAGGCAACCAAGTCCTTGATAAAAAGGTTCGAAAGTTGTCCAGTCATCCCGACTTAATGAGAGCATCTTACTTAACTGTAAGGTGCTTTTTTTATGCCTTAAATGTATATCAGGTAAGGGTTTCAGCAATTTTCCATTTCAATTTTATTGTTCTTCTCCCCCACCCTAAAATGAGGTGTTTTTTATGCTTTTGGTAGTCCACACGGGAGACCACAGGTAGTCCACTTTTACATCTGAAAATGACCATTGGATAGTCCTCTGGTAGTCCAGTTTTTCCCACCTCATTCCTCACATCAATATTTATCAAAATGAGCACTCCAAACTATAATATATATCTGTACCTAAGAAAGACAAGACCCAATAAAGAAAACAAGTATCCTGTATATATCCGGATCAGATTAAATAAGGATAAGACGGAGTTCCCATCAGGCCAGTATATAGCAGCTGATCATTGGGATGATAACATGCAGAAGGCTATTAAATGTAAAGAATCAAGTACAATTAATGGTATGCTGGATACTGCCAAGGCCAATATCAATCAGGCAGTATCACAACTGTATATGAGCAAGGCAGAAGTGACACTGGATAACATCAAGTTGGTGCTGAAGGGTGAGGCTGTAGAAGAAACACATACTTTTATTAAGGTTGCCCAGGAGCACAATGACAATTTTGAGAAGCAGATAGGCAAAAAATACAGCCAGGGCAGCTATAAGAACTATAAGACAACCCTCAAATACCTGAAGGAGTTTGTACCTCTTTTCAGTGGAAGGAAGGATATAGACCTGAAAGCAGTTAACTATAGGTTTTGTGAAGCCTACTTTACTTACCTGACTACAGAGAAACAGTGCCATGTGAATGGTGCCAATAAGCAGATACAGCGGGTAAAGAAGATCATTAATTACGCCATCAGGAGTGGTTACCTACAGAATAACCCTATGGCTACCTTTAGTATTGAGTTTACACCCGTGCATAAAGTGGCATTAACGATGGATGAGATAAATAGACTGGCTGGCTTGGAACTACAGAGGCAGGTATTGAAGGATGTAAGGGATGTATTCTTGCTGCAATGCTATACAGGCCTATCATACAGTGATATTAAGCAGTTATCCAAGGTCCATATATCAGCAGGTGAAAACAGTAATCTATGGATAAGGATGAAACGGCAGAAAACAAGTGTTTCTTTTGGAGTTCCCCTACTACCGGCAGCACTGCAGATCTTAGGGAAATATATGCCGGATGCAGATCCTGACAGCCCATTTATGCCCGTGATATCCAATCAGAAAATGAATGAGAATCTAAAGGTATTACAGGAGATTGCCGGTATATCTAAAAACCTTACCACCCACCTTGCCAGGCATAGTTTTGCCACAACGATAACACTTAATAACGGGGTGCCTATTACTACTGTCTCACGCATGCTTGGGCATACCAAATTATCCACTACACAAGTCTATGCAAAGTTGCTAGAAAAGACTATAGGAGAGGATATGCTCAACCTGGAGCAAAAAATGAAAAGTAATTAATGCAGTTTTTAAATTGCTACCTGTAAACCCTATCAATATTAATTTATACGTTTGTATTGTATATATGCAACTGCAATTATTAAAGAATTGAATTATGATCCTCTTTTTTGATACTGAAACAACAGGGCTGCCTGTAAATTGGAAGGCTCCTGTTACAGATTTGAATAACTGGCCTCGTCTTGTACAGTTGGCCTATTTGGTGTATGATATCAATGGGAATAGGTTGTCAGGTGGTGATTATATTATTAAGCCCAATGGCTTTACAATTCCACTAGATGCTTGTAAAATTCATGGGATTACAACAGAGAGAGCAACCAGGGATGGAAGAGAGTTAAAAACAATTTTGCAGGAGTTCGAAATCCTGATCAGGCAAGCAGATTACATCGTTGCACACAATATGCAATTTGATGAGCGTATAGTTGGTGCTGAATTCTTAAGGAATAGTATGGTTAATTCTTTTGCAGGGAAGGAAACTATTTGTACTAAGGAAGTGTCAACTAATTATTGTGCAATACCAAGTAATAGAGGTTATAAATGGCCTAAATTATCGGAACTGCACCAGAAGCTATTTAATACAGGTTTTGAGGAGGCACACAATGCTGCAGTTGATATTGATGTTACAGCTAAATGCTTTTGGAAACTTAAAGATTTAGGAATAGTAGATTTTCGCAAACTAGAGGATGCTAACAAAAAAGAAGACAATTCAAATGATCAGGAGATATTATACTTCAAAAATATACTTGACAAATACTGTTTAAAAAATGAACTACGGGAAGTTCCATTAGGTGCAAAAGCCCAGGCCATTAGCTTTCTAGAAACAAAGTTCAAGCAGCTAGATAGTACCATTTCTATTCAGGAGGAGCTAGATTTATTGCAATGGGATCAGGAAACAACAAAAAGAGGAAAAAATTCACTATCAGACATGAATTCCCATCAACAAGATTTTCTTTTTCTTATGAAGCGTAAAATAATTGACGAGCATAAAAACTTTAGTCTTTTTAAAACACAGACAAATGAAGAAGATAAAATAATGGCACTAAGTGTTCTGGCAATAGTTAATCCCACAACCACTGATAGCTGGATATTATTGGTCAAACACACTTACAACTATTACCTCTATTTATACTATGACTATTTGCCTGAAGAATTAAAACCACAACGACCTTACAGACTTGAATCAAGTAAAAAAGCAACAGAATTTTCTACAACAGAAGTACTTATGAACGATACCATAGAACAAATAGCCAATCTCGTCCAACAGTCGAGTTCATCTAGCTACAACGCATATGAGAAATATAGGAGTAATATCCAGACCGGAAATGGCTCAATATTTGGAGGTGATTCAGAATCGATAATAAAAGACTTACTTGAAAAAACGGATCCTTTATTAAAACAACTACAGCACCAATCCAATGAATCCTATATCCAGGCATCTCAGTCAATAGTAGAATTCTGCATGTTTGAAGCAGAAAAATGTATGAACATGATACATATACTAGAAAAACAATACAGATCTGGTTCATTTAACGCGTTTTTACTACCAGTTTGGCTTGAGATATTGAAATTAAGTTCCTTAACGATGGAAGATACTTTTCGGACAAATGTCTATAATTATAAAAAAAATGAATTTAAAAAATTCTTAGCCGTAAGAGAACTCAACATTAGTGAGGATATTGACCTGGTACAAAGTTCACTTAATGAAACTAAGAATACCGGTTGTTTTATTGCAACCATGGCATATGGAGATTACCATCACCCAAAAGTTATGATATTAAGGGATTTTAGAGATAGGTATCTTCAAAGATTTTTAATAGGAAGATTATTTATCAGCGGATATTACTTTCTTTCACCCAAAGTTGTGAATGTTTGCAAAAACAACAAGCTGATAATCAAAGCATCTCAAGCTTGCTTGGATTTTCTAATAAAGTATATATTGAAGACTTGAAGGGAGTAAAAAACAGTTAAACATGGCTAAAGCAACAACAGCCTATACTGCCAAGCTAAAAAAGCAGGTAAGAGAGACCCTCGCCAAAGTTGGGCCTGACCTTGTACACGTTAATTACAAGGTGCCCAAAAACCTATCGGCAACTGAACTGAGGGAATGTCCACCGGAAGGGATTGATCCTCAGGAATGGGTTGATGCTTGCAGATTTGTCACAGGCACTATTATTGATCATCAGGACCAATATGTACAATATAATAACCACGATGAATTGGGTGTCGCAATTCATTCTAAAGTCCTAAGAGATGTGCTTTCAAATAGTTATCCACTACTCCGCAATCACATGGAGAAAAAGGGGTTAATCAAGCTTGTTAAAGACTATTCAAACGGTAGAGGGAACGACCATAGTAAAATATACATACTTGGAGATAAGTATATCGATACCGGGTATAAGACGGTTGTGATTAAACATAATGCTATCAGAAAAAGGATTGTAAAATGGCAAACCAAACAGAGGAAGCGACTGTGTGAAATATTTTATGTCATAAAATGGTTGTTTGATGGTGGCCTCGAAATAGACAAGCAAGCTGCCACCAGAGCACTCGAAGAACTTGAAAGCATGTTATTAACCAATGCCCGAAAAATTAAAAGCAAAGAAAAGCAGGCGAAAATCATTAGAAACATCAATAGGCGGTATGATTATTCCAGGCGGCTAATTAATGATTGGGAAAAGAAAGTTCCGCAGCTGGTAAAAATGGACAAAGCAGGCAGATTGTACACCGTACTTGCCAGTATCCCATCGGTGGTCAGGAACTTCATTACCTACAGGGGTGAAAACTTAGTAGCACTAGACATCAAGAACAGTCAACCAGTACATTCAGTATGGTTACTAAGACCAGAATTCTGGAGCCAGAAACAGTCAACACCTCATGATCTGTCACTAGAGATACTAAATGCAGACCTATACAAGAAAGTAACAGGAGGAGGAAGCACTTCAGGAGCCTTAGGCGGTCAGAAGATGGAAGAACTCTTCATTATCTTGCAAAAAATAAAGCAAAATGCTGAAAATCAACAAGTTAATGAGTTTACTTTTGAAGAAGTAGTTAGATCAGGTAAACTTTATGAGTTTATTGCTAATCGTTTTAGCCAAAAGTATAAAGGGAGAGATGGTAAAGGGTTTTCAGACCGGGAGAAAGCCAAAAAAGCAATGATGGTCATATATTATGATAACAATGCCAAAACTTCAGCAGGTAAGGATTGTCCCTACAACTATTTTAAGAAGCTATTCCCGGATATTACATTTGCTATGGAGCTACTTAAGCAGAATCAATACAAGAATTTTCCGGAACTGCTGCAGAAGTTAGAGGCAAGAATGATCCTGCATGAAGTATGTAGGGAGATATATGAAAAACACACAGAAATTCCGCTGTTTACCATTCATGATAGCATCCTCACCACCAGAAATTACCTGCAAATTGTTGAATCCATCATTCAGAAAAAGTATAAGAAGCTGTTGGGATTCAATATAAAACTTAAGCCTTCTAAGTTAGACCCATCAGAGTATTTTAATCAGCTGCCAGGGTACATTGATCAAAAACTAGAAATAGAAACAGATATTGTATCCGAATTGTTTACTAAAAAACCGAAATCTAAAACCAAGGAACTATTAAGACTAAAAAAACTTAGTGAAAAAGATCCATCGGTGCCCTTTCCTGGTATCGATGAAAAAATTCGTCAGATACTACTGGATGGTTATGAAAAAAATAGTCTTCCGAAAGAACCACCCTTTCACTTCCAGGCTGGCCCTTGGGAGTAAAATAAAAATCCTCAATAGTATTTTTACTTGATATCACAAGTTTTCATTCCCCAAAAACCAAATTGCTACTATAATTGGACTTTTTGGAAATGATGATTAGTCAAAGCAACTACCTCGATCAGTTTTACTTGAGAAGTTCAAAAGCCTGAACCCCCAATTTACCAGCAATTAGATATATTGAGCTAATTGTCGAGTTTACCTCTCCTCGTTCTATTCTTCCTACTTGAGTAACATGCAGATCAACTGAATTGGCAAATTCCTCAATAGTCATACCTTTCTGGATGCGCAATTCTCTGACCTTTTTACCAAAGTTCCTGATCGCATCTTTATCTCGGTAATGACTGCCTTTTTGCACAGATCAAAATGACACCATTGGCTCTATGCTCGCAAACACATAAATGTGTTTTATTGAAAATAAGTTATATTTTACAACACCTAACGGAAACCATAATGAAAAAACTAATTACAATAGCAGTATGCCTGCTTGCATTTTCCTCATGCACAAAAAAAGGATCAACAACTGGTACTGGTTCAACTGCTACAAACAGCACCTTTAATATTACCCTTAACGGTCATTCCTACAATGCCACATGCCCAAAGGGAGGAGCAGTAGGCTATCCGTCAATTCAAGCTACTACCGGTACAAATACAGATATAAATACCGGACTACAGGTATTCAGATCAATTATTACGGTCAACAAGGCAAATGAAATATTCTTTTCAGTATCTGGTAAAAAGAGCGATTTATCTACTTCTGTTGGAACATACCAGGCCCTCTATGTTGCTACACCTATTATTATCGACAATGGTGATGGGGGAAAGGGCTATGGAGTAGACAGTACTTCCACTGTTACTATATCTGTTTCTAATAGCACAGAGATAAAGGGGACATTCAATTTGACCTTACTTTATAATGGTTCATCATATCCGGCAACCGGAGATTTTGACTTCAAAAAATAACCAACTATGAAAAAGATTATACTATTACTCATGTTACTTTATTTAAGTGGTAATATTTTGGGGCAAGGTTTCTCTGATATTGAAAGCAAATATCATTCTAGTAAAACCTTCACAGTCGATGACCTTTATAAATGGAGGCACCAAATGGATTTCAAACCTAAATACTTTAGCAGTACAACCCAATTTGACAATATCATTTTGAAAATGACATGGGAATCATGTAGGCAATGGTATGTAGAAATGGCAGTTACTTGGTATGGGTATAACGATGAAGGAGAAAATAATTCTCACTGGTTTAAGTTCAATGATCAGCTTACTCAGTATTATGGGCCAATGAAGATAGACTATGTTAAGCAATGGTTTATTCCTTTATATTGTTTTCTATATCTCGATAGGTGGGCATATGAAAAATCTAATGGCAAAGGTTTATAAAAATGCCTGAAATTACGGAGAGTATTTGAAAGACAGAGACTATCCCAACACAGCCTTAAAACACTATTTTCCTCAACTTCCATAAATACCCAACCTGTATGTTTTCTCTTATAGCTAACTTTTCAACACCGTGCCTTAGGTTTCCGGAATAGATCAGATATCCGGAACCTTTTTGAGAAGTGTTTAAAGCAATTCTGCCTACCGTTTTTGAATGCTGTAGCAACTGCTCGTTGTAGGTTCCTGCGCCGACAATCACAAAACCAAGATCTTCAGGTAATCTTAATCCTTGCCATCCATTTGATACTACCTCATCAGTCAACGATCTGTTGTATAGTTCAATGCATTTAGCTAGGTCCCTGTTTGTATATTTTGATAGTTCAGGGTGCTGTTCCTTCATTCTTGCGAAAAAACCGGTTGGGTCCTTAGCTGAATGAGAAAGGAAATCTGTAGGTATATCTCTATGCCTGGGAGCATTTAGGGATGGGCCTATAAATTGCTTTCTTTCCACCCTACAAATATACCGAAATAGCATATAATAATGAGTGCCGTGCACTATTACCTTGCCTGCCCTCATTCATTCACCATCAGAATGTAAAGGCATTAAAAATTTTATAAATTTTTTACATGTGCTTGTGTGAGACAAAAGGTATCTGTTTTATCACCTGTACATAGAGTTAGCAGGGCTTTACCCCGGGGCAGTAGCACAAAGGAAAACTAAGATTATGGAAACCATTGGGAGAAGGTTAACCAGGCTTCAGGAATGCTATTTGGCTATAACTGTAGTCCTTTCAACAATAGGTGTAACTATTGAGCATATGCAAGCTTCAGGAATGCTATTGGCCAGCATCACAGCATCTCAACACAGGTTCACAGGAGTGGTGTCATTGGAGGCAATTGCACAAGGCTACCCTTCCCAATGCACCACTTCCGATGGCTACTGCATATATAGGGGAAATCCACGCTCATTTACATGCCAACCCTTCACCCCTATATCTGCGCCATCTCCCTTTCATGTTTGTCCGCCCCCATGCCACTACAGGAATAAAACAGGATTCCGCATTTGCAAGCATTGAACAGCAATATTGATTTAAGCATTGTAAGGAGTTATTGAGCTTAACAACAGGTATTGACCATGCTCCCTTCCTGTTATTCCTTTCGTCATGGCGGCCAACGCACAAATAAACTATAGATCTTATGACTGGCCAGTGCAGGTGATAGTTGCTGCTACACACAAGGCTAAACACGGCAACAATCCCCTTTGCACCACACAGCAGGAGTAATTCCTTCCCTTCATTATACCACAGCTAACTGCACAAGGCTATAAGTGATATAATTCAGTTCAGTCTTTACACCTGCTCCTGCCAACCCTGCCACCAATGGAATAGTTTATTAGCCATGCACAGGGGCGGTTTTCCTGTATACCAACATTAAAAATCATTTTACTTTTGCTGCAAGCTGAGAAACGAAGTATGCATACTCTCTGGCAGCCTCTGCATTATCTAATAGGGATAGGGAGCGCAAGTAGTCATCAAAAAGGCTCTCAGGTGAACCAGCCGAAGGAATGCAAAAATAAAATGTTTTGCCATTTGCGCCATTGAATATTCCTAAAGTTGCTACACTTTTTTTTGATGATTGTTTCACTAATGCCTTAAAAATGCAACTTCGTTGCTTAGTACTATATGTGCCTAATTCAACAAACGTATACCCACTTTTTGTATCTAGACCAGCTTCTATTTGGATTTTGTATCCCTTTGTCAAGTAATTGTATTCTTCGGTAGTAGTTTGTCCTTTTGCAGAAACTACGTACAACATTAGAAATAATATAATTGCACTTCTCTTAATAATTGTCATATTCTGAGTTGTTTATTTGCATCAAATATAACTATTTGAGACAAACAATGTCAGATGCAAATGCCGACTTTTTATACTGCCGCGAACAGGAGCAGGGGTATTCTTATTTAGCTCTACCTGATCTTGCCGCATCCTGATTAATAAAGTATAGCATGGCTGAGGTTACTACAAGCCTAAACTATTGCATAAATTATCAATCAGGATGTCAGTATAACCATAATAGTTGCCATTAAAATACCGGTAGTATATGCAAGATCCTGGCATTATGCATTGGTAGCTGATCTCTGGTTTTATGGCCGAGGGTTATGTTGTATTTTCTTTACTGTGCATCAAGTGAAGTAGTATAGTGCACATATGCTACTACATTGTACAGGTTTCTTTTGAGACGGTCTATCCCTCTGTAATAATCTTAAAGTCCCCTGAAAATGAAATTTATTTACTTTTCAAAAATGAACTGTATTTTGTTTGCAATTAGAATATAATTAGATATGGCCCGTAGTGCACTAAATAAGCCCAACAAAATGGAGTTCATACAATTTACCGCAGAACTCCATAGCTTTTTGATTAGTGAAGGATATACGGTTATCACTACCTTCTTCTATATACCTGATAAGGAGGAATGTTTCAAAAATAGTAATGGTATTGATGGATATGCCATCATCCCAAGCAGACCTATAACCTTTGAGGATGGACGAAGAGTAGATGATCCAATGGACAATATCATGGTACAGAAAAACGTAAGAGTTCCCAAAGACCCTAATGACCCCACCAGAGAAGAACTGCTAAAACAAATAAACCCCATAATAGAGGAGTTAATGAGAATGTTTGTACCAGATCTGGGATTACCATATAGGGACATTTACTGGTGGGAAAATGCAACAGAAGATGTAAAAGTAACAGATAGCATGGTGCAGTTTCCTATCAGGTCAGAAAGGGTTAAAGAAATGTATGGAGCCGATGCAAAGGATAAATTTTACCTGCTGCTGGATAGAAGTATGAGTAACGAGATAAGAATGCTATGGAGGAAAATCAAAAGTGGCATGGCAGTGAAATCCAAAAGCCGGAATTTGAGAAAGATATAGATCTGGGAGTCCACAGGAGTGTCCAAAGAAGCAAAATAGGTAGTCCACAATTCAAATACAGACTTATGAAACAAGGAATAAACAATACTGGTAAAGCTTTCAGAAGTGTAATGTTATCATTGTTTGGGACCAGGGGGTCGCAGGTTCGAATCCTGTCTCCCCGACAAAAGAAAAAAACCAAGGCTTTTCGCCTGGGTTTTTTCTTTTCCCTCCGCTCTCACACTCGCTCTAAACAAACACACTAGTAAAAAAACTACTTTTGCCCCATTCCACCATTTACCCTAACGTCCGCAATCACTCCCTAACTATCGCCTTTGTCATTATAAAATTCTTATTGTCCGTAACGGTTATGTAATAATTACCTGGAGCTAGTTCCGTATGCAGCACATATTCATTTCGCCCTCGGCTTTGCCTTCCGGCCCTCATGCATATCAGTTCTCTGCCTGCCACATCCGTTACTCGCACCACTACTTCATCTGCTGGCTCTTTCAGGTAATACCATACTGTGGTTTGTTTCTGAAACGGATTAGGATAAATACCGCCAATATGATAGCGGTTTGCTACATCATGTACACCCACTGTATTGGTAAGCTTGTAAATTGTATTGCCGGCTGCATACATAAGTGTATCTCCAAACGACCTGAATCGGTTGATCTTAAATCCGGTCCAGTGAAATGTATCATAATGATCATACGGCGGTGTCAATATCCCAAAAGAGGGATCAACGATCCAGGTATTTCCACCATCTGTTGTTTTATAATTGGGCTGATAGAAATCACCACCTATCCAGCCTGTACTGTCATTGATAAATCCCACCCCTTGTTCAGAATACCCTGTTATAAATGGGTACTCTACCCAGGAGGCCCCGCCATCAGTTGTTTTCAGAAAATACATATTGACCCCTTTCGACTTCCCGCGATGCTGCAGGGCTGCATACCCGGTTGCCCTGGTAGGGAAATGCAACTTCCACACAAACTCCGAATCGGACCTTGTTGAGTGATATCGCTCCTGCCATGTATTACCTCCGTCATTAGTATAGAGTATTACTGATTTGTGGTCGTGACCCACACCCGATATAAAACCGGTATCCGCATCAAAGAACCATCCGTCTATCAACCCGCGTGCATACGCATTCATATCTTTATACTGCCATGAGGCACCTTTATCGGTCGTCTTCAAATACCCGGCATCCTCGTAATACCTTCCGTATGCATACACCACATTCGGCGTTACAACAGAAATGCCGCATATGCCCTTCGGCCGTGGGTAAGGCATATTGGCCACATGCCAACTTACACCGCCGTCAACCGTCTCATAAAGCACATTGCTATCAGCACAAAATCCTAAGCCTAAGCTACCCACCCACCCTGTAAGTGAGTCCGCGAAACCTATTGAACGATAAAAAGTGATCGAACTGTCTTTCTGCTTTTGCCATGTATTACCTCCATCGGTCGTTTTAAATATCCGCCCAAGTAATGGCGATGTCCCAAAATTGTAAGGCGGATTAATAGCCCAACCCAGGCTTGGGTTTAGAAAAAAAACATCATCACACCTTAGGCTTTTAGGTGCGGTCGGCAATGTTTGCCACACATATTGGGCTCGTGTCTGGATACCCGACAATAAAAGAAAAATACAAAGTACAATTGGCCGCATAAAATATAGATAAGTTCATATAGACGATCACAAACTACAACTGCACTAAACTATAGACGCATAAATTTAATAATATCTTGGGTATACCATGATAACAACTGAATTTCATTTGGTTCGCTTGCATCTCTTAGGCGTTTACCGACTCCCCTTAGGCAATAGCCGAATTCCTATTTATATCGAAGCATAAAAAAGAGACCATAACACAATTTATCTTGTTCTTTTATATTTTTATGCTGATTTCGGATCAGTAATTAAAACCATAATTGCAATAGTCTGTGAACTATCACTTTGCAAATACGGAGTTTGAATACGATATTCTTTATCCTGAGGGTAAGGACGAACCATTTGTTGATTTTTATTGCCAGGTTTCATTTTCAAAAGACCTGACCAAACCTGTTCATCGGGAGATCCTTCCTTTTCCGGGCTGTGAAATGACCTGGCGCACCTCCGGTAACACATACCTGGAAAAAGACGACATGCCACTACAATTAAGTGACATGTATATATTAGGGCAGCCTTCCGTTCAACGTTGTTATTCTATTGATCCTGGCACAACGGTTTTCTTCGTTCGGCTAAAGCAGTATCTTTTAAAAAGTAGCTTACAGCAGTTTTCATCGTGGAAGGATACTTGTTTTGAATTCGGAGATATTTGGTCTGATGAAGTATGCACAAAACTTACTCAAATCTCGACAATAAAAGACTTTGCAGACAAATCGCAGGCTGTAAAAAATATACTTGGAGATACGCTCATTAACACTCAAGACAAAAATTTCAACTGGCTTTTATCGGTACAGGATGAATTGGCGAACCGGCCTTCCGTTGCAGCTTTGGCTCAGCAGTTACATATTAGCATACGGCAACTGGAACGGCGATTTAAAACTTACTTTGATCTCACCCCTACTGAATACATACGTCTTCTGAAACTGGCAGATGCGCTCGATCATTATGCACGTAGCGCTTCAACAACAATTACCAGTGCCTCTTATGAAGGAAACTTTGCAGATCAGGCTCATTTCATCAAGACTTTCAGATCTTTTACAAAAGATGCTCCACTGAAATTCTTTAAAAAACACAATATCAAAAAAAAGTAAATTGTCGCAGGCGTACAATTCTTAGCATATACCCTAAAATACTTTTGTGGAAAATTATTCCATGAAAAGATTAAATGGAAAAGCTGCACTGATCACAGGGGCGGCTCAGGGAATTGGCGCTGCGATTGCATATGACCTTCTTTGCAATGGAGCCATCGTTTATGTGACTGATATAAATGAGAAAAAAGGTCGGAAGTGGGCTTATCTACTCGGAGACGCAGCCAGGTTTTTATATCTCGATGTACGTGTTGAAACACAATGGATCAATACACTAAAAGAGATAAAGGCACAGGTTCCGGAACTTAACATAATTGTAAATAATGCTGGCGTCACAGGCTATCATACCCCTATGGGGCCTCAAAATCCCGAAGATATATCTATTGAAAGCTGGCTGGCTGTACACGATACAAATCTGAATGGCACATTCTTGGGTTGCAAGCATGGCATTGCGGCAATGAAAAATAATATTGGTCACTCCACCATAATAAACATCTCTTCTCGTTCCGGCATAGTCGGCATTCCCGGTGCCGTCGCTTATGCATCCAGCAAGGCAGCAATAAGAAATCACACCAAATCTGTTGCCCTGTACTGTGCAGAAAAAAATTATCGCATCACATGTAATTCTGTTCACCCCGCTGCTATCCGTACCCCCATGTGGGAAGCTATGATGAGTACCGGATTAAATGTCGAAGAACAATATAGAAAAATGGCAGAGCACATTCCGCTAAAATGCTTTGGCACACCTGAAGACATTGCCCATGCTGTCGTCTATTTGGCAAGTGACGATGCTAAGTACATCACAGGTGCCGAACTGAACGTTGATGGCGGTATTCTTGCCGGATCAGCAGCACCACCTCCAAACTGATTGTTACTTATCAACCTCAATTAGCAACTATACATTAAACAAACTTCAAAATCTTAACCAAAAAACAAAAAAAATATGAAAAAGACACTATTATTAATAATCCTGTACATTTTCGCAATAGCGAAGTGTATTGCACAGCCCACGTTGACCGCCGCAAATTCAAATCCCACTCCCGGAGAAATTTTTTACGGACACGCCATAGACACAAGTGGAAAAAATGTTGGCTCATCAGGTGCCGGGGTAACGTGGGTAATCCCGGCAGAACCGATACTGACAATGGATACTACTATATATTCCAACTGTATTTCTACGCCATATTGCGACTCGTTCCCAACAAGCAACCTGGCAGCCCTGAATAATCTGGATTACACCTATTCATTTGCCTATACCGGCGGCCTGTCTATGATAGGTATGCACACTGAAGGCCAATTATTATACTTTACAGATCCCCTCAAAAAAATTGCTTATCCTTTCACATTTGGCAGTATTAGTCATGATACCGCGTTTTGCACCATTAACACGTTCACTACCATATACCTCTCCATATACTATTCAATAACGGCTGATGCATGGGGCACACTTATAACACCATCCGGAACTTATAGTAATACCTTACGTACACACACCACAATTATAACTAAAGACAGTCTGAATCTGGGAGGAATGCCTATTATAAATTACTTACAGAACGAAGAATACAACTGGTATAATCCTGGAGTGCATCATCCGTTGCTTACCATGTCTGTTGACACTATAGGATCCGGCAGCACTTACCTTTCCGGGGTAAAATATTACACACAACATCTTTCCCCAACTATAGTTTATGATAAAGAGCAAATAAAAGCTACTTTATATCCCAACCCTGCTCAAAACATGATTAATGTAAGGTGGAGTGGTGCAGGTAAAGAAACAGTTGAAATATCGATTACTGATCTGACTGGTAGGCTTTTGAAAAAGGAAATATATCCAAATAAGAAGAACGAAATAAATGATTTTGAAATACACTCTGAAAATTATAAAAACGGGACTTATATACTTTATATAAAGAGCGGGGAAAACTTGTTAGTTGAAAAATTCACTATTGAACATTAATGACGATACAAATTCTAATACATAATTGAGGTACCCACTACTCTATCGATCCATAAAAAAACTCCCGGACATCCGGGAGTTTTTTATCGTAGATAAGTCAATTCAATTTAGTGTTGTACCACCACCTTAGTGCAATAGTTAACAGATGCCGATTTGATGGTCACCATATACATACCATTGTTTAGGCCACCGAGGTTCATCTGTGTAGCACCCGATGTCGTAGCCATGTTCAGCACAGTCTTGCTGATCACGCGGCCTGCCATATCAGTTACATACATATCTGCAGCACCTGTTGACTGGTCTGCCCATGTTATGTTCAGCATACCTGTAGTCGGGTTAGGATAAGCATTGATCGTTTTAGTACTGCCTACGGCGGGTGTCGCTACTGTCGATACATAGCTGATGGTATCTACATCTATATAACCATAACCAAAATGTCCTGCACTTGCACATGCCGACACTATGAACCTTACGATCACAGTATGGCCGCCGTAGCCCGTCATATCTATCGTTGCAGCTGTCCATGGTTTGTAGAATACCCCGCTACCCATAGTAGATAGCATAAAGCCGGAAGATGTACCCATCACACTCAGTGAATCTGATAATGTAAGTCCCGTTGCCGAGTCTGTCGCCGTCACCTTCATTATTGGCAGCATAGATGGCATGTGTGCTGTATCCTGCAGCACAGCAGCGTAGCGGTACTCTAGTGTGTACATACCGCCTGTTGGCACATGTATATTATAGCTTGCAGCATCCGCATTGTTATCACCGGTATCGTGCGCCAGTTTTAGCGAATACATTCCGCTGCCCACCACCGGAAAGCCTCCGTAATAGTCGGTACCGGATCCGGTTGTTATTTCGTGCAATCCTGTTGTTGCCGGTGTCGGGCTTACCGAAAATATATGGCCCGTAGCTACGGTTCCGGCATAGTAGGTCCAGTTTGCCGTAGTGCCCGTCTCAAAATTCATGTTTGTCGGCACAAAGCCCTGTGCATTTGTTGTAGCATAGCTACCCACACACAAAGAAGAAATTAATAGTAAAGTTTTTAGTTGCATAATATTAGGTTTTGGTGGTTAAAATGAAACTTAAATCTACCTGTTTATAGTTAGATTAAAAAATATAATAGTATCTATCTTCAGAAAAGATTGCTGTATCCGTATATTGTTTCCATTTCATTAACCCTCGGTTTATTTTATTAATCCCCGGTATGATTATTCCTTCAAGCTATCTGTTTTGTTGGATCTGTAATTTGCACATCAGCGTGCTGAAATAATTCGACTTTTTACTTTATTTTCGCAATAACAATCACTTAAAAGTTTGCTTAAAAAACAAATTAATAAAGCATAAATGCATTACAAAAACATCTTGCTTATTGATGACGACGATGACGACCAGGAGATCTTCCAGGCCGCATTGGGGCAGGTATCCGCCACTGTATTTTGCAGTACGGAAAGTAGTGCTTGCCGGGCGCTACAAAAACTGCAGTCCAAAGAATTGGCACCGGATGTTATATTTCTCGATCTCAACATGCCCGTAATGAATGGCGAGCAGTTCCTGGTCGAGATCAAAAGAGACGATGTACTCAGGCACATACCCGTTATTATATTTTCCACTTCGTCCTACCCCGAGACCATTAAGCATACCAAAGAGTTAGGGGCACATACATTCATTACCAAGCCCGATCGGTTTGATGATCTTACAGCTATTTTAAGGTCCTTGATCGCTGCTTGATGCACCCATGCCATATGGCATGATTTTTATGATTTTATCCTTTTTTTGTATTGGAGATTGCATCGTATCTGTATGGCAAAAACTGACACTGAACATCACTTCCTGCAGGGCGGCGGCGAAATGGGGGAACTTACCCGTTCACATGACTGGAGCAATACTGTGCTGGGTACACCGGATCAGTGGCCTCAGAGTTTGCGCACTACCGTCGGCATTATACTCTCTTCCAGGTTTCCTATGTTTCTTTGGTGGGGCAATGACCTCATCCAATTTTATAACGACGCTTACCGTCCCAGCCTTGGCAACATGGGCAAGCACCCTACCGCACTCGGGCAGCGCGGCGTAGATTGCTGGCCGGAAATATGGGAGATAATACATCCGTTGATACAGCAGGTAAGAGAAACCGGCGAAGCCACATGGAGCGAAGATCAGTTGGTACCTATTTACAGGAATGGTGCGCTCGAAGATGTTTACTGGACATTCAGCTACAGCGCTGTCCGTGCAGAGAACGGTAATATAGAGGGGGTACTGGTGGTATGTACCGAGACCACTAATAAAATGGTCACGCTCAAAAAGCTCGAGACTGCTAATCAGCAATTCCACAACCTTATTATGCAGGCTCCGGTAGCCATAGCGGTCTTTCGCGGGCCCGATTTCGTCTGCGAAACCGCCAACGATGCTTACATGCCCATCGTAGGTAAGTCGCGCAAAGAGTTCGTTGGTAAACCATTATTTACTTCCTTGCCGGAGACCCGTGAGGTGCTCGAGCCGATAGCCCGGGAAGTAGTAAGTTCCGGCAAACCCTTCCCTGCCTCAGAGTT
>CAYZKL010000081.1:7599-17303 GCA_964478855.1 uncultured Flavipsychrobacter sp. | reverse complement strand
TAGTAAAATTTCTTTTTAATATTGTGTAAGGATTGTGCTTACTAACCCATCCTTTTATAGAGTCCGGCAGCCCACAACCTGCCGGGCTTTTTGTTTGTACCCTCTGAAACCCTTTACTGGCAACACTTTCAGACCACGCTAATTGTTTATGTTTCAGTATTACATTTTCCACAAACCATTTCGCGTGCTTTCTCAGTTTTCTGCAGAAGGCGAAAAAAAGACGCTTGCCGATTATTTTTCGGGCATTTCTAAAAATATTTATCCTGTCGGCAGGCTCGATTTTGATAGCGAGGGTTTACTGATTCTTACTGATGACAAGTCACTCACGCATCGTTTACTCGATCCTTCATTTGCACATCAACGCACATACTGGGTTCAGGTGGAAGGTAGCATTACAGCAGAAGCGTTACAACAATTACAAACTGGTGTTACCATAAACATAGATGGCAAACAATACCGCACAAAAAAAGCAAAGGCTTCTTTACTTCCGGAACCGGTAGAAATTATTGACCGGGATCCTCCTATCCGTTTTCGCCAGAATATTCCCACCACATGGATAGCACTTACACTTACCGAAGGAAAGAACAGGCAGGTTCGCCGTATGACTGCCGCTGTCGGCTACCCCACCCTTCGGCTGATAAGGCAGTCTATAGGTAAAGTAAACCTCGATGGACTGTCCGCGGGTGAATATAGGCTAATGGATGACAGTATCAGGCAATTGCTCCTGGGCAAAGGCTAAAGTATTGTTATTGTAAAATAGTTTATTGGTATTCCGCAAGTATGGTTATTTTTGTACCATTAAAACAATATTTGCTTCATGTTCAATTTAGTGTTATTCGGCCCTCCCGGCAGCGGTAAAGGCACACAATCTGAGAATATCGTATCTACGTTCAAATTAGAGCACATATCTACCGGCGATCTGCTTCGCGATGAAGTAAGCCGTTCTACGCCACTTGGCACAGAAGCTAAAAAGTATATGGACCAGGGAATGCTGGTACCTGATGAGGTAGTTATAGGCATGATAAGCAGCAAAATAGATGACATGCCTGATGCCCGTGGTTTTATATTCGATGGTTTCCCGCGTACACGCCCTCAGGCCGAAGCGCTGGATAAACTCCTGGAATTTAAAAACACCAAGATCGAACTCGTACTTGCACTCGAAGTTCCTGAACCGGAATTGATTAAGCGTTTACTTGGCCGTGGCGAAACTTCAGGCCGTAGCGATGATACCGAAGAAGTGATCACTAAGAGAATTAAAGAATATCATTCAAAAACGCAACCTGTAGCCAGCTATTACGAAGCACAAGGCAAACTGGAGCGCGTAACAGGAAATCAAAGCGTAGCAGATACTTTTAAAACACTTGCTAAGCATATCAATAAATACCTCTTACCAATAACATAGTGGAGAAAGGAAATTTTGTAGACCATATACGCATCTTTTGTCGTTCCGGTAAAGGAGGCGCGGGTAGCGTGCATTTTGAGCGCAATAAGTTTGACGCAAAAGCCGGACCTGATGGTGGAAATGGTGGCCGTGGAGGGCATATCATATTACGTGGCAATTCCCAGTTATGGACATTGCTGCATATGCGTTATTATAAGAATGTACTTGCCAAGGACGGCCAGAACGGTTATAAAAATAACTGTACGGGCCACGATGGCGACGACATTATACTCGAAGTGCCGCTGGGTACCATTGCCAAAGACCTGGAGACTGATGAAACTGAAGTAGAGATACTGAAGGACGGTCAGGAGGTGATATGGATTCGTGGCGGACGTGGCGGATTGGGTAATGCCAACTTTGCCACACCTACCAACCAGACACCCGACCATGCCCAACCCGGCGAAATGGGCCACGAAGGCATCAAGGTACTGGAACTAAAGATACTTGCAGATGTAGGTCTTGTGGGCTTCCCTAATGCCGGCAAGTCCACCTTACTCTCTGTGGTCAGTGCCGCAAAGCCAAAGATCGCAGATTACGCATTTACCACACTTACTCCCCAGCTTGGCATAGTATCCTACAGAGACAATAAGTCTTTCTGTATGGCCGATCTTCCGGGTATTATAGAAGGCGCCGCCGAAGGTAAAGGTATTGGCCATCGTTTCTTGAGGCACATCGAGCGTAACTCCGTGCTGCTGTTCCTTATTCCTGCTGACAGCAATGACCATGCAAAGGAATTTGATATCCTGCTCAACGAGCTGGAACAATATAACCCTGAGCTGCTGCACAAAAAGATCATCATTGCCATAAGCAAAAGCGAAATGCTGGATGATGAACTGAAGGAAGAGATCGCTAAAACACTACCGGAAGACGTACCGCACATCTTCATATCTGCCGCGGCCAATCAGAATATCCTTGGTTTAAAGGATATGTTGTGGCAGGCACTTACTGCTGAATAAGCTGATTTTTTTATCTTGGTATGCCCACCTGCTTAGGGTGCATATTATAGATACGCATTATGGTACTGTTCAGTACCTGTATCTCGTATTCTATATTCGTTGACGGGAAATCATCAGGATGCAGGCGGAAATTAGTAATGAAGAAATCCGCTTTTGTAGCTTCCTTCTCAAATACGATCCGCTCGCGCTGATCCTTAGGCAGCATCATGATGTTATTGTCAAGCGGGGTCCTGTATATCACGCACACTTTTATTGGCCCGGTCGGGTAAGTAGTGGTCAGGTAATCAAGTGCCTGCTTATGGCTGCAACCCCAGTATTCCATATCATAGTTCTTACGTATATACTCTTCCTCATGCGACACAAAGCTATTGATGTACACCTGGCTGAATGGATGATTGCTCACCATAAAGAAGGCCACTAACGCCACCTGTATACCACAGGCTATCTGTATGAACAGCTTATACTTGCCATCTATGAACTTACTGATACCATATATCCCCAGGAACACAAATGCCGGGTACACAAAGTACAGGTGTCGCCAGTCATCATAGATCACAGACTTCAGTACTATTACTGCGAATATGGGCACTGCAAAGCACATCAGGTACAGCAGCAGGTTTCTTTCCTTAGTATTCTGCAGGAACTGCATCGGATTTTTCACCATCGTAATGACAGCCATCACAATACCGCCAAAACCAAGCAGCAACCACAGCGGCGGGTTTGATATAAAGAACCATATCGGGAAGTAGGTCCATGGCAGTGGCTTATCACTCAGCAATGTCTGCCCTTGCAGCAGCACCCCACCCATCCAGTCATAGTGCGACATTCTGCCGAAAGATTCTGCGAATGGCCAGGATATATACAGCAGGAAACAAAAACCAACTGAGAACAAAACCGCTCCTATCAGTTGCGTGTTTATTTTTTCTTTCTTCTTAGCATTATTGATCAGGTCTATCAGCAGGAACAGCATTACAAAACCCGCTATCATGATACCCATGATACGGATACTGGTAGCATAGCCACATGCCAGCCCCAGCAGCAGGAACCATACAGGCTTATTCTTTTCAAAAGCTATCTGGCATAGTGCAAGAGTTATAATGACCATACTCAGGAAGGGTAGATCCTTACTGTTGAAGAACGAATGGGCATAGATGCGGGGTGCCAGCACCAGCATCAGGAAGGTAAGTATAGACAGTATATTGTTTCTGAATAACCGCTGTATCAGCACATAACCCGACAATGCACTTATAAGGAATAAAAGGTGCGTCACTATATGGCGCATCTCGTATATCGCCTTAGGGTCGGTAAGATTCATCCATTTCTCAAAGAACACCAGCAGCAACTCAAACCCTGCACCGTGATTATCCGATGCCTTACGGAACAGTTCCTTACTGCCGTGAAAGATATAATCATAGCTCAGTACGCCTGGGCCTCTCTGTGCAGGTTCATCCCAGCACATACCGTAATCCTTATAGGTTACAAAACCCACGATCACCGCCAGTACAAATAACCCTATACCCGGCAAATACGATGATATCTTCTCTTTCATGTTCATATAATAACTATGATACGTTATGTATTACCTGCGCATCGAGGTAAACTGCTTGCCCAATGCCTCATACTTTGCAGCAGAGTCAAACCGCCCTAATGTCTTATACATGATCGCAGTGTACTCAAATGCCTTATATCCGTTATACTCCGGCGCTATCTGCAGCGATTTCTTAAATGCTATGAGAGCCGAATCATACTTCAGCACCTGTGCATAGCATACACCCAGGTTAAACATCGCTATCACATTATCCGGCTTGGCAGCTATGGCCATACGGTAATAATATAAACCCTCCACGTACTTACCCTGTGTCATATATACGGTACCCAGGTTGGCCGATGCGGTCGCCTCTTTCGGGTTCAACTGTATGGCTCGCTCCAGGTGCACCTTGGCCGAGTCCTGGTTCTGTATCGTAAAATACGCCGCTCCCAGGTCTGCATGTGTCTCAGCCTTATACGGATATACCCTTATAGATTCGCTGAAGTGCTTGATTGCTTCATCATAGTACTTCCTTTTAGCTACCGGGTCTGTCTCTTTGTTTCCTTTTTCACGATACTCTATCGCACATGCTTTCTGTGCCCTCCAGCTGTTAGGGGTCACTTCTGCCCCGCTCTTATACAGGTCAAAATTCGTCTTCCAGTCCTCGTTCCTCGACATGGTTTTACCACTATACAGTACCGCAATCGCTATCAGCACATAGGTAAATGCCGGTGGTTTGTTGAATGACACATTCGACAGATCCACTTTCATCGCCTTAGCCAGCAGCAACACCACTGCTATACAAAAGCCCAGCGAACCGATAAATGTAAAACGCTCACCCATTGTTGCACCTATCTCTATGATCATGTTCGATGTAATGCTCATAGCCAGGTAGTAGAACAGGATACTGAACGAAAAAATGTCTTTCTTTCTCAGGTTAATGAATGCATAAGCCAGCAAAGCGATCATAATGACCAGTGAAATGATGGCCTTATAATCTGTCATTCCTATGAATGGTATCTGGTTATAAGAATAGTCGAATGACAACGGGTGCGGGAATATCATCAGGATGATATACTTAAGTTGTATCCATAATGCGGTGCCCATTTTTTCACTGAAGTTAGTGATGCCCACCATGGCATTTTCGGTTATCGCCACCTTGTTATTATTAGGCATCTGATCCAGTATGCTTGCCCTCATTATAACAAACACTACCAGCATGGCAAAGTACGGCACAGTTGCTATCGCTAGTTGCTTCATATTGGCCTTGGTGAAGAAATACAGCGTCAGCGGCACTATACCTACAAACGGCACCGGGCTTTCTTTGCACAGCAATGCTATCAGGAAATACACTGCCGATAATATCAGCGGTCTTACCTTGTTATTATCAATGTACTTAAAGCTCTGCATCATGCCCATCAGCGTAAAGATGAACGCCAGCAACTCATCCCTGCTCTTTACACTCGCTATCACCTCCGTATGTATCGGGTGCAGCTCAAAAAGCAATAGTATAGCGAAAGGGATATATACAGGGTATGTCGGGAACATCTTCCTCAGCAGCTTGAATAATAAAATGATGAGTACAGCGAACATCAGCAGATTAAGGAAGTGGCTCACACCCGGGTTCAGTCCGAATATGTCATGCTCTATCGCAAAACTCACAGGCAGCAGCGGACGGTAAGAGCCTACATTGCTTTTATCATAGTTGTAGTTCTTGCCGTGGGTCATCAGTGCAGGTATCGCCGCCATACCCTTAATACCCAGCAGCGTATTCTCCGATGCGAATGCCGCATCATCATAAGTATACTCATACGTTACGGTGCGTATATTCACCAGCATTGCTATCGCGATCAGCACGATCAGGTACATCCTTTCAGCTGGCATCTTCTTGGCCGGCTCGCTGTTTTTAGGCGCAGGTCTGTTTAGAACAGGTTCTTTTGCTTTCGGCAGTTCAGTTTTAGGATTTTGTTTGTTCTTCGCCATCTGACTTTAATAGTTACCCTTACGGTTTTCAGTATGTTGGCAATATAAAAATAAAATCACTGCTGCCCAAACTTCGGGCAAAACACACCATATACGTTACCTTTGTTCTAATATATCACTCATGAACCAGCTTACCCCTGCTGAACTGAAATTATGGGCCGGCTCCGGCAAGCCTTTCCTCCTCATAGACATCCGTGAACTATGGGAACGGGAGCTGTTCAATATCGGCGGCGAGCATATCCCCATGGGCGAGTTACCTGCCCGTACAAATGAACTCCCTAAGGATAAAGAAGTGGTACTTTACTGCGAAAAAGGCATCCGTAGCGTCATCGCCATTCAGCGCCTCGAAACTTTAGGTTTTCACAACCTCTATAACCTCTCCGGCGGCATGAAGGCCTGGAAAGAAACTTTATAGACCCGTTATTTTAAGTGAATTCATGAACTTATCTATCTGCGATCTGTTCATCGCCTTTTTGTACGCTGTTGCATACATAGTATATACCCTGTTCTTCACTACAAACTTCCTCACAAAACATACAAGAAGGTCATCCTTATTTACATCTTCCTCGAAGGCGAAATAAGTACCCGTATATTTTCCCATAGTAATATCATGTGCCGGAATCAAAAAAGGTTCTATCGGCCGATGTAACCCTTGCATATATTTACTGGTGATCTCAAGGATACTTTTGATCTTTTCCTGCGGCACATCTTTAGGCAGATCATAATAATGCAACCACACATGTTTTACGTCAAAATCCTCAATAAATAGTACCGGGTTGCGCCAATACACATTATGCGTCATCAGGCTTCCGAATGCGGTTGCATCCACATCATGTATTAACTTGTATCCCGAGGGCATTTCTATGGAAAACTTCCCATCTTCCGACTCATATTTCACCCAGGCACGTTTATCCCCTCTCGTACCACAGGATGTAAGAATAGCTAAAAAAAGGAACAGGAATATTGTTGACTTAAGTGCGTGCATAGGTGCTTTTAACCATAAACGCATAACCTTTATTTTTATTGTCAGCGCTTCAGTTCCAACACTCCGCCATTATCGGTCACTATCAGTTTATGCCATGCACCCAGTGTCAGCGTATGGTTGATGTCATCGTGCCCGCACGGAAAGCCAAAACACACCGGGTAGTTATACTCTTTTACCTTGTCCCATATCAGTGTCTCCAGCGTTTGTCCGAATGGTCTTTCCGTATCTTCCATATCAGTGAAATCGCCCAGCACCAGTGCTTTCAGCTTATCCAGTTTGCCTGCACGCTTCAGCGTCAGCAGCATACGGTCCACTTTATACAGGTGCTCCCCTATATCTTCTATGAATAGTATTTTATCGTCCGTATCTATGTCCGATACCGATCCCATCAGGTGCACGATCAGTGATAGGTTGCCACCCACTAAAACCCCTTCCGCTATTCCGTTCCTGTTATACTCAGCCGGCTTTGCGTGATAGTATATCGACTCTCCCGTAAGTGCCGCATACAGCGTTTTGATGTATTGCTTGTTCTCTGTATCTGGTTTAAATGCGCCGCACATCGGGCTGTGTAGCGATGCTATGCCATACTGGGCGTGTAGGTGATTATGCAGCACTGTTATATCGCTGAATCCGCATATCCATTTCGGTTGCTTCACAAACTCATTGAAATCCAGGTCGTCTATAATCCGGCTCATACCATAGCCTCCCCGGCCCATCAGTATTGCATCCACTTCGGGGTCATCCAGCATCTCCTGTAGGTCTGCGGTGCGTTCTTCATCTGTGCCCGAAAAATAAAAATGCTCACTGCCAATGGTCAACCCCCTTTTCACTGTAAAGCCCCAGCGTTCCAGCACAGTCACCGCATACGCCACCCTTTCCTCCGACACATATCCCGACGGGCAGGTGATCCCTATTACCGATCCTATCTTCAAAAACGGTGGCTGAACGCCTATACCCTGCGGTTGCCTTACATGATCCATCAGCTAAAATTAATTAATTATAAAACAAGAATTATACTGCCGGCAGCAGCCCCACATACACATCATCGCCCCTTAGTTCCACCGGGTAGGTATATAGTTTATACCCTTCACCGGTCGTGTTCCTTCCGTTCACCGGGTCAAACCTGTACTTATGCTCCGGGCATACTATTCGCCCCTGTGGGTCCACCCAGCCACCGCACAGCGGTATACCTGCATGTGGGCACAGTGCGGTGAATGCATATACTCGCTCCTGCCTTTTCAGCAACCCTATACGCTTCCCACCCGCTGTCGTCTCCAGCAGTTTACCTTCCTCCATTGTCCCTAAGGTCAGCGCCTCTATCTTATGCCAGTTATACAATATGGTGGTGTTTATCGTTTTGCCGCAAAAAAATCCTTCATTAGTTGTGCGCACTCATTAGCCAGCACACCATTCGTCAGTTGTGCCTTCTGGTGAAACGGCCAGTTAGCTCCTGTGGTCTTGCGGTAGCCGTTCTTCACATCCTCTGCGCCATATACTATTCGTCCCAGTTTCGACCAGTACATCGCTCCGCAACACATCAGGCAGGGCTCTACAGTTACATACAGCACTGCATCCGGCACATACTTACTGCCCAGCGAGTTGAACGCCGATGTCAGCGCTATCATCTCTGCATGAGCGGTGCTGTCGTTCAGTTGTTCTACCTGGTTATGTCCCCGCCCTATTATCTTATTATCCCACACCACTACAGCACCCACCGGCACCTCCCCGGCATCATATGCCAGCCGTGCCTGCCTTAGCGCCTCCTTCATAAAATATTCATCATCATACTCCATAACTCAAATATACACGCTTTACAAAGCATCAAAAATCAAAATCAAGAATCAAGAATCAACGCGCCACCCAACAACGCGCCACCCTCGCACAGGAAAAGCCCCTTTAGGGGTTTGGGGCAGTCCCTACCTTTAGGGGTTTGGGGCTGTAGTTGTATCCATCACTATCGTCACCGGCCCGTCATTCACCAGTGCCACCTTCATATCTGCGCCAAATGTCCCTGTCGCCACCTTCTTACCCGTCAGCTCACTCAGCACACTATTAAAGTACTCATACAGCGGTATTGCCTGCTCCGGTCTGGCCGCTCCTATGTAAGATGGCCTGTTACCTTTTTTATATGCTGCCAGCAGGGTAAACTGGCTCACCACCAGTATCTCGCCGCCCACATCATTTATATCCTTATTCATCAAGCCCTCTTCATCGGCAAACACCCGCAGCCTGGCTATTTTGCCGCAAAGCCATTCAGCATCTGCCTTCGTATCTTCTGTTGCTATACCCAGCAGTATCATAAACCCCATACCTATTGCCGACTTCATTTCGCCGTTTATAGTTACGCTCGCTGTTGACACCCGTTGTATGACCGCTCTCATAGCCTGCAAAATTGAAAATAATTATTGAATTGCTGCTATTTGATTTTTGTTACCTGTTTACTTTACTTTTGACCCCGAATGCTCAACCTCAGCGATACCATAGTAGCAGTGGCCACTCCTCCCGGCGAGGGCGCTATAGGCATTATCCGCCTCAGCGGCGACGATGCCATTACTATCGCTGCCGGGTTGTTTTCAGGTAAAGACCTCACACAGCAGCCTACCCATACTCTTCACTTCGGCAAGATAAAGGATGGCGATCGCATCATTGATGAAGTAGTGGTGAGCCTTTACAAAAACCCTAAAAGTTATACCGGCGAAAATATTGCCGAGATCAGTTGTCACGGTTCAGGCTATGTGCTGGAGCAGATCATAAATTTATGTACTGCCGCCGGTGCCCGCATGGCCAAGCCCGGCGAATTCACCCTCAGGG
>CAYZKL010000081.1:3123-7589 GCA_964478855.1 uncultured Flavipsychrobacter sp. | reverse complement strand
CGGTTGCAGATCTTATTGCCAGCCAGAGTGGCTCTGCACATAAGGCTGCTATACACAACCTCCGTGGCGGCTTCAGCCAGGACCTCAAGGCCATGCGTGAGGAGCTCATCAAGTTCAGTGCCCTTATCGAACTGGAACTTGATTTCAGCCAGGAAGATGTGGAATTTGCCGATCGCACACAGTTTTACGACCTCATCGGTCGCATCACTGTTGCCACGCAGCAGTTGCTTCACTCCTTCCGTCTGGGCAATGTGATTAAGAATGGTGTTCGTGTAGCCATTATAGGCAAACCCAATGCGGGTAAGAGCACCCTGCTCAATGCGCTGCTCAATGAGGAGCGTGCCATTGTCAGCGACATAGCCGGCACTACCCGTGATACTATCGAAGAAACACTCAACATCAATGGTGTCCTCTTCCGCCTTGTAGACACCGCAGGCATACGTGAGCACAGTACCGATGCAATAGAACTCAAAGGCATCGAGCGCAGTAGGGAAGCCATGACACAGGCAGATATTGTCGTGTTCCTGTTCGATCTGACTACCATCACCGCTGCAGAACTTGCCACACAGGTTGCAGCATTCACCCAAGCCGGTATCAGCTACCTGCTGGTGGGCAACAAGGTTGATGAAGCAGCACAGCAGCAGGCAAAGGCCGAACTTAAAGAGATACATACCGATATGCTGTTCATATCGGCAAAGAACAAAGCCAACATCCGTGAGCTCAAAGACGCGCTCTATGGCCTCGTAGCTGGCGGCACCATTCAGCAGGAGGGCACTATCATTACCAATGCCCGCCATTACAGTGCGCTGCAGCAGGTCCTCACCTCATTACAGGATATAAGGACCGGCCTCGACAACAACCTCTCAGGCGACCTCATATCCCTCGACATCCGCACCTGCCTCCACTACCTCGGCGAGATCACCGGCGAGGTCACCACCGAAGACAAACTAGACTATATCTTCTCCAAATTCTGTATCGGCAAATAGGAGCGGAAAAGATCGGAAAATATACTCATAACAGCCGACAAGAAAACTCAATAAAATCAACGGTCTTACGTTGATTATTTGTTTTTATCATGAGTATTCCCCTATTATGTTTGGTCGATTTTTGTTATTCCAGTGTTACTTGGGTGGTCTTTTGTTGGTATTTTTAGGTAGGGCGAGGCAAATGATGGGGTGATTTTGCGCCACTTTGCGCCACTATGATCCGTTTTGCATTGTTTTGAACAGCAATATCTATGAGTAGCAAGATAGAAATCGACAAAAACTGCGAATACTGCGGTAAGCTATACACAGCTCGTACTTTATATACACGCTACTGCTCTCACACCTGCAATAAAAAAGGGTACAAAGCTATTAAGCGACAAGAGCGCATTGATAATCATAAAACAATCGTAACTCAAAAGAACAAGACAACAGTAGGTACTTCAAACAGTCTTGCAGAAATAAAGGCGAAGGATTATTTAAGTGTAACAGAAACATGCGCAGTCGTTGGCATTTCCCGTAATACTCTATTTCGCTGGATCAAAAGTAACCTGCTACCTACCTATCAACATGGAACTAAACATTTAATCAAAAAAGAGGATATAACTAAAATATTCAACAATGGATAACAAAAAGAAGGCCCCGGTTACCAGACAGAATCAAATAGTGAAACTCCGCGAAAAGGAATTAAAAAGCGGTGAAACAACCTTGTACCTTGATATATACTACAAGGGTAAAAGATACTATGAATTTCCGCCTGAATTTCGTTTAAAACCGGGCAAGACGATAAATGAAAAGAACCTGAATAAAGAACTACGGATAAAAGCAGAAATGTTACGAGCACGGCGGCAGCTTGACATAATAAACGGTGAGTATGGCTTTATTCCAGAATTTCAAAAGAACATATCGCTGATTGATTATTTTAAAGTACAACAGGAAAAGAGGAAAGACGGCGAGAGCAACTATCAGAATTGGGAAAGCACATTGAGACATTTAGAAAGTTTCAAAAAGGGCAATGTACGGTTATCGCAAGTCAACGAAAACTGGCTCATTGAATGGCATAAATACTTAAAAAGTGTAGTAACAAAAAATGAGAAACATTTGTCCAAAAACACTATTTTCTCTTACTATCATAAAGTGATTGCCTGTATCAAACAAGCCTACAAAGAAAAGATCATTTCTTTCAATCCAGCACAAACTAATGTTGGGGTAAAATCAGAAGATGGTAAGCGGGAATATTTAACAGCAGAAGAAGTACAACTATTAATTCAAACAGATTGTGAAGACCCGCAATTGAAAAGAGCATTTTTATTCAGTTGTCTTACAGGACTACGTTGGAGCGATATAGAAAAACTAACATGGTCGGAGGTAAGAGAAGATGTTATAATGTTTCAACAGAAAAAGACAGGAGGTTTGGAATATTTGCCGGTATCAGAGCAGGCTTTATATTTCTTAGGTGAAAGGAAAGAAGAAAATGAAAAGGTGTTCAGACTAAGTTACAGCGCATGGAATAATATGAAGCTGCGGGATTGGGTGAAATCTGCGGGAATAAAAAAGAAGGTGACCTTTCACGTTGCCCGGCACACTATGGCAACACTAAGCCTTACTAATGGTGCTGACTTATATACCGTAGGTAAACTATTGGGCCATAAGAACATCAACACAACTCAGCTTTACACTAAGGTAATTGATTCAAAAAAACGGGCAGCAGTTGACAGTTTGCCAAAATTCAAGCTCTAAAAGTCATCCTTCTGGCATATTGCATCCTCTGAAATGCATACTCACCAAGCGTTTCCAAGCTTTATATAAAAATTGGGAAAACTTGATTCCTAAATATTTGGTCATATCGAAACCACATATGACATTTGCAGTATGGAATCCAATATCTGGTCAAACATAGTGGATATACCAACAATAATACATCAAATCAAATCATAGAAGAGGTACCTCAGCCGGAACGTTTAAGCAATCTTAACGCTCCTTTAATCGCAGTTAGCGTTTAAAATTTTGAGGTCATGGATAAAACCGTGCTGGGCACCATTAGTGCCATAGAGGAATACCTGTGGGTAATCAATAAAAGCATTCAAGAATTAAAAAAAGGATTGGTGGAATATCCACCAGCACCGCCGCCGCCAATACACCCGACTGATGCCGACCAGGTGTTAGATATACAGCAATGCAGTAAACTGACCGGCATTGCGGTATCCACTTTATATAAATATTGCTCCAACCGCACCGTGCCATTCTATAAATCGGGCAAAAGAAATCTATTTAAGCGATCTCAAATTTTGGAATGGCTAACCAGCAATGAAGTGAAAACGCTTTCTCAGCTTGAAGCAGAGACAGACCAATATCTGTATAAACAACACTAAACTCTTTAATAATTCCTAAAATTCAAAAAAAATGAAACAAACATTCAACATTGACAAAATGCTTCTATTGGAAGCTACAGATGGCGGCAGGGACTTCTTCGTATTCGTTTTACCTGACTTGAAGCCCCGCGGAGGCAATGGATTTGAAAATACGTTCAATCCGTTCTATGACGATACGAAACCTTCTCTATCTATTTATATGCCCAATGATGCCGACAGATATTTTTACAAAGATTTTGGTGAAGAAGATTGTCAGGGTGATATGTACGGTTTTGCGGCGTTACATTATGGCCTTGATTTAAAAACAGAATTTACATTGATTATGCACCGAATTGCCCAGGATTTGAATATCCCAAGAAAATTCATCGAAAGTAAAACTGCTCCTGCATATACAAGAGTCAACAAGGGGGATTATAGGTTTGAATACACAAGCGATTCCTTCGGCATTGAGGAAGCATTCAATTACTTTAAGCAATTTGGCATAACTCGGGAGATTTTGGCTGAATACAAAGTTCACACTTTTAAGAGCGTAACATATAACAATGGTGATGACGATAACGACGACGATGACGCAAAACCATTTTACTCCCGGAATAATCTATTTATTGCTTATGAAGCACATAACCATGCCAAAATCTACTCCCCACATCCCAAGAAAGTCTTTTGGCATGTTGGTCGTAAACCTGATAATTTTGTTTTTGGACACTACCAGATATTATTACGCAACAGTCGGTTTTTCACGAGAAAATTAGAATCATTACGCCCACGGAACACACTTGTAATTACTGGCGGGGAGAAAGATGTGTTAACACTTACTGCGTTGGGGTATGACGCAATATCCTTGAATAGTGAAACCATAACAAAGGTAAGCCATACTATTATCGACTTTTTCACTTCATACGACAAGATAGTAGTACTGTATGATAATGACGACACCGGAAAAAAAAATTCAAAAAAGCTGGCTGATTGGTACTCCCTGTCAGTTGTTGACTTGCCGGAAAATCTAAGGGCGGCTGGTGGCAAGGATGTATCCGACTATATGAGGTTAGGCTTAGATAAGGATATATTGTGTAGCCTAATTGATGCAGCCCCCAATCGCATTATAAATGAT
>CAYZKL010000081.1:0-3055 GCA_964478855.1 uncultured Flavipsychrobacter sp. | reverse complement strand
AGAAGGCTATTGCTGAACCGCTGCTGGAGCCTATGGAATTGTCGGGAGAAAACCATTTAATACCTGACAGTGTTTATGAAAATCTACCAAGGTTATTAAAGTCTATGACCGGGTATTTTAATCCAAATTTTGAGCGTGATCTCATTTTACTATCAGTATTAACAACATGCAGCACTTTGTTTCCACATGTACAGGGACGGTATGACAGAAAGGATGTTGGACTTAATTTGTTCTTATTTATCACGGCAAGAGCATCTGCAGGTAAGGGGGCAATTAGTTGGGCGAAAGTGCTAACATATAAAATCAGTGACTATTTACACGAACAACATTTAAGGAAGTATCAGAAATATCAGCTTGACTATAGTGAGTATATGGCGAATAGAAAGAAAGACCCTGATGCCTTACCACCTATAGAGCCGTTAGAACCTCGTCTGCTAATTCCTGCGAATATTTCAAGTGCTATGTTAGTTGAAATACTAAACAACAATAAAACTTTTGGACTAATGTTTGAGACTGAGGCTGATGTTCTGGTCAATACTGCAAAAAATGAATGGGGTGATATCTCCTATCTTATTCGAGCCGCATTTCATCATGAGCCAATATCCTTAGCCCGGCGCAGTAAGAAAGAATACTTAGAGGTAAGAGCCCCACAGTTGTCAGGTGTATTCTCCGGCACAGTAAGTTCGTTGAGGTCCTTTATTATTGGCGTAGAAAATGGGTTCTTTAGCAGGTTTATGCAATACCTATTTAATGCACCAGTTGATTGGCTGGATAAGTTTATAGATGATGGGATAGATTTAGAAAACATATTTGAAGAATATGGCAATCTATTTTTAGACATCTGGAAGAAATACGAGGGAGCTACCGCCGTGAAGATAAATATCCAATCAGAACAACGTGAAAAATTTTTCACTTACTTTAAAACCAAGCTAAGTCAATTACATGAAGCAAATGGGGACGACATAATAGCTAGCGTTAACCGGCATGGACTTATTGCATACAGGATTGCCATGGTCTTAACTGTTCTAAGGCAGGTCTCTAATGGTGCGGAATTGAATAAGAACATTTTTATTGATGACGTTGACTTTGAGTCTGCATTACAAATAACTGATGTGCTGTTCAGGCACCTTGAGAAAGTATTTTCTTTATTGCAGACTAGTGATAAGAGTGTAAACCTCAGTACCATCAAAAAGAGGCTGTACGATAACCTGCCTGAATGCTTTACTACAAGAGAATACAATGATATAGCAAGGGAGCAGGGTGTAAATATAAAAACTGCTGAAAAATATTTAGGGCAGTTGTTGGCTGCTGGTTTACTAGAACGATTGGAGCATGGGAAATACAGAAAAAAATAAAACCTGATTGCTTACCCGACAAACCAGACAAACCCGATAAATCATACAATGCTCCTGCTTATGCTCGAGCATTTTTTTTGCGCTTACTCTTTTTAACTATGACATCAAATCCTAAATCTATTAAGTACCATTGCGCTTGATAAGTATTAAATATTTTTGGATTCGGATTTAACATTTCACCATTAACATAAAAATTTGCAAGTGAAATTAAATACTTAGGTGGGTATAGTTGCCCTTCATAGCTAACATAGTATTTGTAAGATTTTCTCAGAGTTGGTACACCTTCCTTATCAACATTTGATATTGCCTTCAGCCAGAAAGCAAAATTTCCTACTGATTTTGTGATTTGGTCTGCTAAAAACAGACGACGTACTTTTGAAAATTCTCTCCGATTAACGGAATTGAATGACAATATAAATTTTGAATGGCAAAAGGCAAGGCCCTCAATACCAGATGTAGTAAATTCCGGTTGGATAACAGTTTCTACTGAAAAAGTCGACCAGTCAAATTTAGTCTTAGGCAAGTCAAAATATGTTGGAAGAACAGGAGTTTTTACTGGCGGTGCTAATGGTATTTTTTGGTTACAGATAGTTCAAAATAAGAACAACAATGTTACTGTTAAAAATTTGACTGAAAGAGCTAAAAACAAAATGAAAAATGTGGAAGTGGATTTAGAAAAGGAATTTGTATTTCCATTTATGACCGGTAGTGATCTTGAGTTCTGGAATTCTAAGTATTCAAAATACATAATATGCCCGCATACTTCTGAAAGCAAAATGTACCCTGTTGATATTGATAGATTGAAAGAGTATCCAAACACCCTTAAATATTTCGACGAGTTTAAGACAGAACTTGAATTAAGAAAAGGTTTTACCTCATTAGATAAGCATATTCATGTAAAACATTTCTATGCTCTTCAAAGGATTGGCGACTATACTTTCGCGCCTTATAAAGTAGCATGGCGTTTTATTTCAAAAGAATTTAGACCTGCGGTAATCGAATATGCGAATGATCAATTTTTAGGTAGGAAAAACATTATTGTTAATGAAAAAATTATTTTTGTAGGTTTAGAAGACAAAGATGAGGCCTATTATTTGTGTGGATTATTAAGTTCGTCACCTTATCGTCAAACTGTTGAAAACTACATGGTAAATACCCAAATTACTCCACCTTTTTCTTTAGAACACATTGATTCTATTGCGTTTAAAAAGATTGGTTACATTCTGTATCGGGAAGTAACCAATACATCAGGGCAAAAAAATACCCGGATCGCTCCGGGTATCAATGATCTATAAAAAAGTAGTCTTACCACATTTTTTTCGCTGTAAAGGTTCCTACCGAAGTGGTTCCGCTTACGTTGGTAAAGTTGACGGACCCTGTAACCTCGGTTGCAGTTATCGCAGTAATAGTAGCACTACCGGACATCGCAACATCCCAATTGGTCATTGTAGCATCCGGCGCATAAGTGCCGGCTACTCCGGGACCTGCTGAGCCAGAAGTAACATTATATGTACCGGGAGCAGAGTAGGTATATATAACGGTACTAAATGCCGGGTATGCGGTAGTGCCGGGTGTAGACCCGCTGTTACCTGTTATAGTTAGGTAAGGGCCGGAGAGCACTGCATAGACGTTAGAGTATGTGTGAGCCACACCGCCCACTGTTACAGTCATAGTGTAGCTGCCGCTGGTGGTGGTGCCAC
>CAYZKL010000080.1:5493-17410 GCA_964478855.1 uncultured Flavipsychrobacter sp. | reverse complement strand
TGGTCAATTTCACCAACACCTCTACCAACGGACTTACTTATCTCTGGGATTTTGGCGATGGTAGCCCTACCACCACTTCATTTTCCACATCACATACATTTGTTGCCGGCGGCACTTATACTGTTACTTTATCTGCGGCTAACTCTAATGCTTGTTTCAAAGCCTTTGATACCTGCTACCTTGTCATTATTGTTGATACCAACATTATTGTTCCTTCATTTACCTACCAGCTTACAGATAGCTGCGGGCCTTACATAGCTACTTTCGTCAACACCTCTACCGATAATGTGGGTACACCTACTTACATGTGGTACCTTGGTGATGGCACTACGTATAGCGGCACTACACCTCCTCCGCACAACTATCCCGATACCGGTACTTACCAGGTCATGTTGGTTATGAGCGACCCTTTGGCATGCAAGTCCCCGGATACTGTTATCAGATCTATACGCATATTCAACTTCAGAGTATCGGGTAGTTTTACTATGCCCGATACCATTTGTTTTGGCACGCCGTTCTCTCCATCGGTCAATGCTGCTAATGCATCAACAACCATATGGTCGTTCGGCAATGGCGACTCATCACTCGTAGGCACACCTGCGTACACATACCCCAGCGTTGGTACATTTACGGTTACATTCATAGTTATTAATCCCGGTGCTTGTAATGGCATCGATTCCGTTAAACAGGTCATAACAGTAATACCAGGGCCTATAGCCAACTTTACTTTTGTACCTACCAGTCCGGAGCCTAATATCCCAACCACGTTTACTAATACATCGATCAATGCTACCCGCTACCTGTGGGACTTTGGCGACAATACCAACAGTACAGTCACTCACCCGGTACACCAGTTCAATAAGACCGGTACTTACGCCGTATGTCTTGAGGCATTCAATGCAAGCAACTGCCCTTCCAAATTATGCAAGCCCGTTCCTTCCGAAGTAGTTCCGCTCATCGGTCTGCCTACAGGCTTTAGCCCTAATGGCGATGGTGACAATGATATACTTTTTGTCCGCGGTGCTGCTATCAAGACCTTATCGCTCAAAATTTATAACAGGTGGGGACAAATGATATTTGAGACCACCTCTCAGGATAAAGGATGGGATGGTACTTTTAACGGACAGCCACAACCTATAGAAGCATATGCTTATGTCCTCAATGTTTCATTCATTGATGGCACAGCTAAGCTATTGAAAGGAAATATAACTTTATTACGATGAGGAAAGGATTATTGCTGATCGGGCTTTTGCTGATAATTTCGGGCGGTGACATTATCGCCCAGGGACTGCATTTTTCGCAGTACTACAATGCACCTATGCTGCTCAACCCGGCAAATACGGCATTGATGCCTGATTATGATTTCCGCCTCGGCGTGAATTACCGAAATCAATGGGCTGAGATCCCTGTTCCTTACAACACTTTTTCAGCATTTGGCGATATCAAGGTTGGTGGCAACAGTAATAATGAGGAACATAACAACTGGCTGGGTATAGGTATGGCTTTTTTCAGCGACAAGGCCGGCGATGGTAACCTTGCATTATCTCAGGTACAGGGTAGTCTTGCTTATCACCTGCAGCTCAGCAGCCAGGTAATGTTCTCGCTAGGAGCTTCCGGCTCTTATGTGCAGCGCAGTGTCAATTACGACAATCTCACTTTCGATGCACAGTGGGACGGCTTCAGCTTCAATGCACGTCTCCCTAATGCAGAAAAGGTGGGTATTATCAAAACAAGCTATTATACTGTCACCCCGGGTATCAATCTTGCATGGTTCCCCAATGAGGCTGTTTATGTGAAATTGGGCGGCAGTGTTGCGAATATCAATGAACCTACCGAAAGCTTCTATCAAAGTGGTAAGAACACGATTGCCTATCGCCCTATTGTTAACCTGGATATGCTGTTCCGTACTGGGCCTGTGCTTATAGTCAATCCTTCCGGTTACTATACCACCCAAAAGGGTGCTACAGAGATAGTAGTTGGCTCACTGTTCCGTACCATGCTTAGCAATAACAACAAACTCAATACAGGCTTTTCATCCCAACTTATCTTAGGTGCTTATGCCCGACTTGGAGATGCGCTTATAGGGGTAGCAGGTCTGCAGATGGGGCCGGTACAATTCACGGCCAATTACGATTTTACTATGTCTTCCCTTGCTCCTTATAATGCATCTTACGGTGCACTTGAGTTTTCTCTTATATACATGGGCAAATACTATAAAAACCAAGGTATCACCCGTACTTATAGCTGCCCACGTTTCTTTTAACAAAGATTTTCATAATAGGTAATGTTCGTGGTATTATTTTTGAGTTGTTAATAATCATATGCACATGGAAAAAGAAAAGAATAAGATATTATTAGTTGAAGATGATACCAATTTCGGACAGGTTCTGAAAAACTACCTTGAGTTGAATGACTTTGTGGTAGAACTAGCTCGCGATGGTATCCTCGGTCTTGCCGCTTTCCGCCGCGAGAAATATGACATCTGCCTGCTCGATGTCATGATGCCAAATATGGACGGCTTCACACTGGCAGAAGAAATAAGGAACGTCGATCCTGATGTGCCTTTGTTCTTCCTGTCTGCCAAAAGCATGAAAGATGACATCCTGACAGGCTACAAATTGGGCGCTGATGATTATATCACCAAGCCTTTTGATAGTGATGTATTGCTTTCTAAGATCAAAGCGGTACTGAAACGCAACAGTGAACTTCAGGACAAACAGCACTCACAGGTTGAATTCATAGTTGGTTCATATCATTTCAATAGCAAGCTACGTACCCTGAAACATGGTGCAGACAGCCATACACTTTCTCCTAAAGAGAACGAATTGCTGCTGATGCTTTGCGAATACAAAAATGACCTCCTTCCCCGCGAAACTGCATTGAAAAGGATCTGGGGCAGCGATACTTACTTCAATGGCCGCAGCATGGACGTTTACATTGCCAAACTGCGTAAATACCTCAAAGAAGACAGCAGCGTGGAAATAGTAAATATTCACGGCAACGGCTTCAGGCTGGTAGTACCGGAATAATTCACCCCACTTGATATTAAAAAGGGATGCAGTTAACTGCATCCCTTTTTCTTTGCTATTACGATAATGTGTATATCGATATTCAAATAAATAGCTAAAACGGAATTATATTCTTCCGCAAAGTCCCTTTAGGGATTTAGGGTTAGGTTTTCTTTTCTTACTTTTGACCCACAATGAAACATTTGCCTAACCTGCTTACGCTGGCCAACCTGTTTTGTGGTTGCATTGCTATAGCATATATCCTTACAGCACAGCCTTATGTATACATGAGCGTTGGCGAGCATGGCGACCTGCCCGCATGGCACTGGGTATATGGAAAGGAACAACTGTATTATGGCAGTATCTTCATTGGTATCGCGGCTGTATGTGATATGCTCGATGGTTTTGCCGCCCGTGCTTTAAATGTTCACTCACCCATAGGTAAAGACCTTGATTCCCTGGCTGACATCGTTTCTTTTGGAGTTGCACCTTCATTTATCCTGTTCAAGTTTTTATGGGATGCACAGATGGGGGAGAAGAATGCCTTTGACGTAAGTATGCTATCGATGGCTCCTGCATTCCTGCTCGCATGTTTTGGTGCATTGCGTCTTGCGAAATTCAATATTACCGCTGCCACACAAAAAAGCTACTTCATAGGTATGCCTAT
Source organism: uncultured Flavipsychrobacter sp. (assembly GCA_964478855.1). Taxonomy (GTDB): domain Bacteria; phylum Bacteroidota; class Bacteroidia; order Chitinophagales; family Chitinophagaceae; genus Nemorincola. The sequence continues at coordinate 13,735 of CAYZKL010000080.1, read as the reverse complement.
ACCCGCTGTTGGTATTTTTGTAGCATCCTTTCCTATAATACTATGGTCCACTTCAGGCAATATTGCTCATTATATAGCTGTCACCCTGCAAAACAAATGGGCAATATACCTGATCATTGGCTTGTTATGCTGGTTCATGGTTTCAGGCATTAAGTTTTTTAAGATGATACCGCCTAAAAGAACGATCGCTGCGGCATGGCCACAACTTACCTTAGTTTTACTCTCATTGGCATCGATACCTTTTTTAGGAGTGGCAGCAATCACTTTCGGGTTCATCCTCTATATACTTTTATCAATGGTCTATAAATTTCCCGAACCCACTGCAACAACTGATCTATAGACCCACTTTTAAATTTTTACTTTTGAATTTTGCACTTTATGAAATATACAGCACATATCAACGTAATGCCTCTTAAGGAACTGCTCGATCCTCAGGGCAAGGCAGTAAACAACAGCCTTCACAATCTCGGCCTCACTCATGTCAATGATGTACGCATCGGAAAACACATTGCACTTACCGTAGAAGCCGCCGATAAAGCTGAAGCAGAACACATGACGCGCGAAGCATGTAAAAAACTACTTGCTAACCAGGTAATGGAATCTTTTGATTTCACAATTACAGAAGGTTAATTTTTTGCCTTTTGAATTTTGCCTTTTGAATTTGAAAAATGCTCTACCTGGTACCATCGCCTATTGGCAATCTCGGAGATATGACATACAGGGCGGTAGAGATACTGCACAAAGCCGATGTGCTACTGTGTGAAGATACTCGTACCACCAGCGTGTTACTGAAGCATTATAATGTTCAGAAACCGCTCACGCCCTATCACCAGCACAATGAGCATAAGATACTACCCCACCTTGTAGAGCAGTTGGAAGCAGGTAAGACCTTTGCACTAATCACAGACGCCGGTACACCCGGCATCTCAGATCCCGGCTTTCTGCTCGTTCGCGAATGTATGAAGCAGAACATAAGGGTAGAATGCCTGCCCGGTGCAACCGCTTTCGTACCTGCATTGGTGCAAAGCGGTATTCCTTCCAACCGTTTTGTGTTCGAGGGTTTCCCGCCTATCAAGAAAGGACGGCAGACACTCTTCAAACAGTTAGCGGAAGAGGATCGTACCATCATACTTTATGAATCGCCACACAGGCTGGTAAAAACATTGACCGAACTCGGTACATACCTGGGTACAGATCGCCAGGCGGCTGTCTGTAGAGAGCTTACCAAAATGTTTGAGGAGACCAATAAAAATACGTTGGCAGAATTGGTCGCTTATTACACAAAGCATCCGCCTAAAGGAGAGATAGTGATAGTGGTAGCCGGAAGACCCGGGCGTACTACCCGCAAGGGCGAGGCTCAGGATAGTGAGGACGATGAAGAATAGAAGATCACAACATACAAGCGCCGGGCAAATGCCCGGCGTTTCTTTTATAACTTCTCTGTGTTCTGTATTACCATAAATGCACTCGTGCACTATCAGGTAGGTACATTTTATCTCCCGGCTTTATATTGAATGCTTCATAAAATTCAGGCACATTCGGGAACGGGCCATTTACCCTGTACTTCGCTGGTGAGTGCACATCCGTCAGCAACTGGCTGGCAAGTCTTTCCTGGCGAACCTGCATCATCCAGCCCAGTGCATATCCCTGGAAGAAGCGCTGTACCTGTGTTAACCCGCCTATCTTTTCTCCCTTCTTGTAGCTATCAGTCAGCTTAAAGGCATCAAGCCCTATCAGTATTCCGCCAAGATCAGCAAGGTTTTCACCTAGTGTTGCCCTGCCATTTATGTGCAGCGTATCCAGCGGTGTCATCCTGTTAAATTGTTGTACCAGCACATCTGCACGTTTCATGAACTGTGCAGTATCGGTAGGTGACCACCAGCTGCGCAGATTGCCATATTCGTCAAATTTGCGTCCCTGGTCATCAAACCCATGCGTTATTTCATGCCCCACTGTCGATGCTGCCATATATCCGTACACAAGCGCATCATCCAGCTCCTCATCGCGGAATCCTGGTACACTCATCATCGCGGCAGGCAGCACTATCTCATTGTTCGACTCGTTGTAGTAAGCATTATACGTTTGCGGTGTCATACTCCATTCCGTCCTATCCACCGGTTTACCTAGCTTATCCAATTCATGGTTTGCCTGCCATTCATTGCTGCGCATCATGTTCAGGGCCAGTGGTCCTCGGTCTATCTTCAGTGCAGAATAGTCCTTCCATTTTTCCGGATAACCTACTTTTTTGGTAATAGCTGCCAGTTTGCGTTTAGCCTTTTCTTTGGTGCTGTCCGTCATCCAGTCCAGCTTTTCTATGCGTGCCTTATATGCGTCACGCACATTCTCTACCATTTTATCATACCGTGCCTTAGCCACATCATTAAAGTACTCTTTTACGAACAGCCTTCCCAGTTCTTCACCTATAGCACCTTCTTCCGCATCAAGCATTCTGCGCCAGCGTGGCCGTTGTTCCTCCGCACCTCTTATCGTTTTCGAATAAAAATCAAAATCCGCTTTGGAATAATCGCTGCTCAGGTACTCGGCAAAGGTGATCACCAGGTGAAAGGTCATATAGTCCTTCAACACCTGAATATCGGTCTTAGCTATAACTTTATCCAGTGCAGTGTAGAATTCCGGCTGGCCTACTATCACACTATCTACTCTTTTTACACCAATAATGCCGAGGTACTTTGGCCAATCAGTTCCCGGCGACATACTACGTAATTTTGTGATCGCGTACTTATTGTAGTTAGTGTACGGGTCACGCAGGTCTTCAAGCTTACGCGATGCTTTTGCCAGTTCTGTTTCCATCGCTACAATTGCGGTAGCCTTCTTCTTCGCTTCGCCACTATCCGTACCCATCAACTTGAATATGGTACTGATGAACTGCGGGTATGCATTGCGTATTTTCACCGTACGCGCATCTGTATTGAAGTAATAATCCCTGTTCGGTAATCCTAATCCTCCCTGCCCCATGTAGTATGCTTCCACATCACTCTTCTTCGGGTCTTGCGTTACACCTTCGCTAAAGAAAACATTACAAACGTAGGTGTGCATATATGCTGCCTGTGTCATTACGTCATCCTTGGTCTTCAGTGCCGCTATCTTGTTAAGCTCGGCACGCAGCGGTTCTATGCCATTCTTTTCTATAGCTACAGTATCCATTGCGCTGAACCAGAAGTCACCTATACGCTGACCGGCTCCGTTCTTTTCGCTTTTCTGTACCGCATCTTCATTTATTTTCAGCAGCTTCACATATAGCTCCTGTTGCACCAGTTCACCAATTCCCCATGATGTCTCATCGGCCGGTATTTTGTTGTTCTTGATCCAGCCACCGTTTGCATAACCAAAGAAGTCATCATTCGGCCTTATGGTCGTATCCATATTTGCCTGGAGTATATCCTTTTTCTGCTCTTCCTTTGTTGCAGGCTGGCTGCACGACGCAAGCAGGGTAATGGCCGCAATTGATCCGGCTATTTTAATATTCATAACACTGTTTTTTGAAAGATAAATGTAACAGCTATCGGTTCCGAAATTATACCCTATTGTGGGGGAAAATTACCTCACGGCAGCAGGGTATCAGTTCTCTTAGTTGTTATTGATTACTGTAAGCGTTAATGCTGATGTAAGCGTACCTGCTGATGTACCTGTAAGTACAAAGGTGTAAATCTTGCCTGCACTCAATACCTGGTTGGGTATATCTCCCGACTTTGCAAGCACCACCTGGTCTATTACTGATACTTTTGCCGTAGTTGGCATTACTTCATAAAATCGGGTACAGGTATTATAGCCGATGTTAGAATCCAGTTTTATTGTACCTACGTAGCAACTGGTATTCAGGAAGTCAGAGCTGAGGTTCACAAAGCGTACTTTTGCTTTACCGGTTGTCGGTGCCGCCAGGTCATCATTGACAAATAAAAATGATGGCGCAGTAATGATACCGCCCGTAAATACGGAATAGCTGGAATTTACTGCGAGTGTTCCGGTTCCGTTTGTGAGCGGAGTACCCATTGCGGTCAGTGCTACTGCTATTGCTACATTCGATCCGGCGGTCACAGGCTGGTAGCCTGAGTTTCTGAGAAATGGAAGGTTACTCGCTCCGCCTATCTTGGTTCCATTTGCGGTCACATCCAGGTTTGATGTACCTGCACAGCCATTTACAAACATCACCTTTGCGGTATTGGGTGGAGTAGTATCTTTCTTCTTACATGCCGAAAAGGCAAGAATGGTAACAAGCACGAGAACTGAACAACATATTTTTTTCATATAGAATCAGGTAATTTTAATGTACTCAAAGATACCGTAAAAATGTATTGTAAAGCACAAAGGCTAATCTGCATTTTTCACTGAGAATGAGAATGTTGCTCCCTTCCCCTCTTCACTTTCTACCCATATATCACCCCCATTCTTCATGGCAAATTCTTTGCACAGCATCAGCCCTATACCATTGCCTTTTTCGTTTGCGGTACCTTCACCGCTTTTCAATGCGGTAAATATCTTTGGTAGTACATCTTTAGGTATGCCTACTCCGTTATCTTTTACGGAGAATACTGTAAAACCGGGCTTCATTTTTTTATCGGCATTGATCTCTATCAAACCTTTAGGGTAAGTATACTTCAGTGCGTTAGCCAGCAAGTTCCGCACTATAAAGTCAAAATGCGCTGCATCTGCATACACATACAGATCCTCCGGTGTAGTGTCTTTAATAGTTATCTGCTTTTCTGCAGCTTTCATTTTCCTCAATTCTATACTCTCCCTTATCGATATTTTAGGTTGCATCCGCACCTGGTATATACTGATGCCCTTCATCAGCGATTGTCCCCAGTACAGTAGTTTATCAAATGTTTCCAGCGATGCCTTGGTATGCTCTCTCAGGCTGTCCAGCAGGAACTGCTTTTCTTCTTCGTTGGTGCGATCATCTGTATAAATATCAATGATGGCGGGTATCCGCGCTATCGGCCCTCGCAGGTCATGCCCTATCACCGAGAACAGTTTGTCCTTCATCGAATTGATCTCTTCCAGTTCACGTTCATGAATGATCAGTTGCCTGTTAAGTTTCCTGGTCTTCCTGTAATAGAATATCATGACCACCAGAACAATTACTATCGATACCGCTACAGCTATGATCACATCTCTTTGCAGTGCATTCCGCTTGCTCAGCACTTCCAGTTCTTTGATGCGCTCATCTGTTTCAAACTGGTATGCTGCACCAGTTCCTGCCAGTTCACGCATCTTTGATATATTGAATACGCTGTCGGCTATTTTTTTCCTCAGTTCGGTTACTTCAAGTGCATCTTTATAATTACCCTGTTGCTTATATATAGAGGCCATCTCACCGAGCACAGGAAGCAGGAAGGATCGGTTTGATGTAGAGTCCGCAATTGCCCTGGCCTGTTTCAGGTAGTCCATTGCCTTTGCAGGGTTGGTCTCTCTCGATATCGTTGCCAGTTCCAGCAGTATGTTCGACTGCATCTCTGTTATATGTGCCTTGGTAGCTACATTCAGCCCCTCTTCCAGGTATATCAATGCTGAATCAGGCATGCCTTTATCTAAGTAGTAGTTACCTAAGTACAGGTAACACTCTGCGTGAGAGGTCATAAACCCCGGCCTGTCGCTCAGTTTCAGGTCCTTTAAAAATGTTTGCAGCCCTTTTAGTGTATCACCCTTTGCTATTTGTACTACGCCTATAGTGTTATACAGTGCTATGGTCTGGTCTATAACAGGGGTTTTGTAGCTGGCATCTTCTGATATATTCAGGTACTTTTCTGCATTGGCAATGTCTTCGTGACCAAGGTATATACTTGCTATATTCGATCCGGTGATCATAATACCCTTATAATCTTTCAGGCTATCATGTATTTTCATGGCCGTTACAAAGTATTTCAGGGCCACGTCATAATTTCCTGTACCACCTTCCAGCACACCCATATTGCTGCTCATATCTGCCACTCCCAGCATATTGTTTATCTGGCGATATAGATTTAGCGCCCTGCCTATCCTTTTTCTCGACAGGTCAATTCTGCCCTGGCTTTGGTCTATTATCCCTAATTGGCTGACGATCTTTGCTTCACCAAGTATGTATTTTTTTTTCCGGGCAAATTCTATTCCCTCTTCCGCATAATAGTTTGCAGAATCCGGCTGCTCTACAGCATAGTGCCGTATCATTGCCCTGTAGGCATCTATCTTCTGCGAGTCGCTTTTAGATTCCCTGAGATTCTGAAAAAGTATACTTATCGGAGCCTGGGCATAAGACAGCACAGACAATACCAGGAAACCAATAAGCAAATAAATGGACTTCATATGGTGGGTTCAGCATTTTTTATAACTAATTACATTACAATGATTAACACTGACAATAATTAGCTATTATCAATCAGATAACAAAGCTATTTTGTCTCAAATATAATCAAATCTACGCAATTAAACATAGCGGCTATTTTATATGCGAATGGTAAATACCTTCAAAATTTTAATTACTCCCGAAAATCGGGTAGTTTCGCTCCTGTAAATCTTAATTACAAATGAGCGATATTCGTCATAACTGGACCCGCGAAGAGATAAGTGCGATATATAATCGACCACTGCTGCAATTGGTTTTCGATGCGGCAACAGTCCATAAGCAATACCATACCCCGGGAGAAGTACAGATCAGCAGCCTGCTATCTATCAAAACAGGCGGTTGCTCTGAGGACTGTGCTTATTGCCCGCAGGCAGCACGTTACAATACGGGTGTAAAGGTGCAGGCACTGATGAAGGTAGATGAAGTGGTATCTGCCGCTCAGAATGCCAAAGCCGGTGGCGCTTCCCGTTTTTGTATGGGTGCCGCATGGCGCGAGGTGAGGGACAACCGCGATTTCGACCGTGTTATAGATATGGTCAAGGCCGTGAATGAACTGGATATGGAAGTATGCTGCACCCTCGGTATGCTTACACCTCACCAGGCTTCCCGCCTTGCAGAGGCCGGCCTGTATGCCTACAACCACAATATAGATACATCAGAAGAACATTATAACGAGATCATTACTACCCGCAATTACGATGACCGCCTTAATACAATAGAAAGTGTACGCAAGGCAGGTATATCAGTATGCAGCGGAGGTATCATAGGCCTTGGTGAAACTGATACAGACCGTATCGGTATGATCAATACACTGGCTAATCTTCCGCAGCATCCCGAATCAGTGCCTATCAATACATTGGTAGCTGTTCCGGGTACGCCGCTGGCAGAGAATGCCCTTGTACCGTTCGATCACCTGGTACGTATGGTAGCTACCGCACGTATTGTAATGCCTAAGTCTGCTGTTCGCCTATCTGCAGGCAGGATGCAACTTTCGGTTGCCGAGCAGGGTATGTGCTTCCTTGCAGGCGCTAACTCCATCTTTGCAGGCGATAAGTTGCTAACCACTCCTAACCCTGAGTTCAACGAGGATATGGAAATGTTCCGCATACTCGGGTTGCAACCTAAAGCTGCTTTTGCAGATGGCCATCCGAAGATCAAACAGAATGCCATGCAACATGAACCGTGCTGAGCAATACCTCACAGACAAACTTAAAGACAGAGAACTGGCGGGCAACCTCCGCCAACTGAAAACACATAGGGCTCCTGTTGATCTTTTTTCAAACGATTACCTTGGCCTTGCTACAACGGGTACATTAGCTTCGCTGATGCACCCGTTGTCCGTTGATGGGCATGCTACAGGCTCCACCGGCTCCCGGCTACTTTCCGGAAATAGTATTCACACTGAAGCGCTGGAAGAGGTTATTGCTTCATTTCATAAAGCCGGTGCAGCATTGTTATTCAATTCTGGTTACGATGCCAATATCGGACTACTCGCATCTGTCACCAGCCGCAATACATCTATCCTATCCGATGAATTGTGCCATGCCAGCATTATTGATGGCATAAGGCTCAGCCAGTGCAACCACAAATACAAATTCAATCACAACAATCTTGCTGATCTCGAAAGCAAGCTTCAAAGGTCCACAGCATCCGGTACTGTATTCGTAGTTGTCGAGTCAGTTTACTCAATGGATGGCGATCTCGCTCCACTTACAAAAATCGTTACCCTCTGTGAACAATATGATGCGCAACTGGTTGTTGATGAGGCTCATGCCACAGGCGTGTTCGGCGCTCATGGCGAAGGCCTGGTATGCGCACTTGGTTTACAGGACAAAGTCTTTGCTCGTGTACATACTTTTGGTAAAGCACTCGGCTGTCATGGTGCTGCTGTAATTGGCAGCC
>CAYZKL010000080.1:3208-5438 GCA_964478855.1 uncultured Flavipsychrobacter sp. | reverse complement strand
ACCACCGCATTGCCCGGCCATTCGGTGCAGGCCATTCATTGTGCTTACCAGCACCTATCCGGCCATAACTTCAGCAATAGCTCATTGCATGAGCTGATCGCATACTTCCGCCAAAAGACCGCCGCTTCAGTTATCCCGGGCTGGAAGGATAGCACAAGTTCTATACAGGCCTTGGTGGCAGGCAGTAATGAACTAAGCAGTACGTATGCCACAAAATTGCAGCAGGCAGGATTGCAGGTCAACCCTATTCTGCACCCTACGGTACCTCTTGGTGAAGAGCGCCTTAGAGTATGCCTGCATACATACAATACTAAAGAACAGATAGATTTGTTATTTGATACACTCAACAAATGAATAACTCCATTGCAATAGTAGGCATCCACACAGGTATCGGCAAAACCATCTCTGCTGCAGTATTGGCAGAGGTCATTGGTGCCGACTACTGGAAACCCGTGCAGGCAGGTCTTGAAGAAAGAGATGCAGCGTTGTTACAACAACTCCTTACCAATGGCACTCAGCGGGTGCATGATGAGGCTGTACTTTTATCTCAGCCGCTGTCTCCGCACGCAGCGGCAGCGATTGACAGCGTCAGTATAGACTACAAATCATTTTCATGGCCGCAAACCAAAAAGACTTTACTCGTTGAGACCGCCGGCGGAGTTCTCTCTCCTATCAATGAAACTTCTACTATGGCGGACTTCGTAGCTCATTACCAGCTGCCTGCCATACTTGTGGTTCAGCACTATCTAGGCAGTATCAACCATACCCTGCTCAGCATAGAAGTATTGCGCAGCAGGAACATAAAACTGCTGGGTATCATCATCAGTGGTGATACTAACGAAGGCTCTGAGTCCTTTATTCATCAATATACCAATGTACCCGTTATAGCACGGATACCATTACTACCTTCGCTCACTAATGCCGCTGTGATCAGTGCCGCTGCAACAATAAAAGATTCTCTTACTCAAATCTTAGCCAATGGCCACCATTAAAGAACGCGACCGGCAGGTAATATGGCACCCATATACACCTATGAAGGTATGGCCGGAGGCCGTAGCCATTGTTCGGGGCGAGGGTACGTGCCTTATAGACGAAGACGGAAACAGATATATCGATGCCATCTCTTCCTGGTGGGTCAACCTGCATGGGCATTCACACCTGCACATCGCACGGAAGGTAAGCGAACAGCTGTCCGTACTGGAGCATTCTATTTTTGCGGGCTTTACACATGAGGCTGCGGTACTACTGGCAGAGCGCTTACTGAACATACTGCCACAGGGCATGGCTAAGATATTCTACTCCGACAATGGTTCTACCGCTGTCGAGGTGGCAATAAAAATGTCGTTACAATACTGGAATAATAAGGGCTTCAAAAAGAAAAAACTGGTAGCGTTGGAGCACGCCTATCATGGCGATACATTCGGGGCTATGGCTGTTAGCGGCCGTAGTGTATTCACTGAGGCCTTTACAGATTTCCTCTTCGATGTCAGCTTCATCCCCTTCCCTGATGACGCTCATAAAGACGAGAGCATTGCCGCACTTACTGCATTATTACAGGCAGGCGATGTGGCAGCGTTCATTGTGGAGCCGCTCGTTCAGGGTTCTGCCGGCATGCAGATGTATAGTGCCGATGTACTCGAAACCTACTTCAGCCTATGCAAACAATACGACACGCTCATCATAGCCGATGAGGTGATGACCGGCTTTGGCCGCACAGGCCCGCTCTTTGCCTGCAATCATATCACCACCACTCCAGATATCGTTTGCCTGTCAAAGGGCCTTACAGGTGGCGCTATGCCGCTCGGTGTTACGTCATGCACACAGGCTATTTTTGATGCTTTTTACGATGATGACCGAACCCGCATGTTATATCATGGTCATTCTTTCACTGCCAACCCTACTATTTGTGCCGCAGCACTGGCAAGTCTCGATCTTTTGCTGCTCGATAGTTGCACAGAAAGCAGGAACAGGATAGCCGCTGCTCATACTGCCTTTGCAACCTCCATTGAGCAGGATCCGTTAATTGCCAATATCAGGCAGACAGGCACCATAATTGCCATAGAGTTACGCACAGACACCCCTTCTTATCACAGCTCCCTGCGCGATGTTATGTACAGGTTCTTCATCGAACGAAAGTTGATCATGCGCCCACTTGGCAATATCATCTATATCATTCCGCCATATTGCATTACTACTGCCGAACTGGAACAGGTATATAATGCCATACACG
>CAYZKL010000080.1:0-3198 GCA_964478855.1 uncultured Flavipsychrobacter sp. | reverse complement strand
AATGCTAAAGGCTCAATAATACCGGTATTATATATTGTTACCGAAAGTTTATAAATTTATAGCCAACGCTCAAAATCTACTATTATGCGATTGATAAAACTGACCGCACTCTCTTTCCTCCTGCTTTGTGCCGCTATTACCCAGGCCCAGAACAAATATGAGTGGAAGGAAGACAAAACAGGCGGATATACTTACAAGTATGTAACGAACGACCCCATGAAGGCCCGTTTCTATACTCTGAAGAACGGACTTACCGTAATCCTCAGCCCTACCAACAAAGAGCCGAGAATGCAGGTCTATATCGCTACAAAAGCCGGAAGCAAGACAGACCCGGCAGATCATACAGGCCTAGCGCACTACCTCGAGCATATGATGTTCAAGGGCACCCAGAGTTACGGCTCTATGAACTGGGCTAAAGAAAAACCCTTGCTCAACAAGATCGATGCACTCTACGAAGAGTACAACCACAGCAAGGATGAAAACGAGCGTAAACAGATATATCATCGCATAGACTCTGTATCAGGTGTGGCAGCTAAGTTTGCCATTGCCAATGAGTACGACAAGATGATGGGCTCTATGGGTGCGCAGGGCACAAATGCGTTTACTTCTTTCGAGGAAACAGTTTATACCGAAGATATTCCTGCCAATGCTACCGATAAATTCTTCAAGGTACAGGCAGAGCGTTTCCGCGATCCGGTATTCCGCATCTTCCATACCGAGCTGGAAGCTGTTTATGAAGAAAAGAACCGCACACTCGACAATGATAACCGCAAGGTGTCTGAACTGTTGCTGGCTAACCTGTTCCTTAATCACAATTACGGCAAGCAAACTACCATCGGTACCATTGAGCACCTGAAGAACCCATCGTTGATGGAGATTCGTAAGTACTACGAAACTTACTACGTGCCCAACAATATGGGTATCATCGTTTCCGGAGACTTTAATCCCGATGAACTGATCAAAAAGATCGACAATTACTTCTCATACATGAATTCAAAGGAATTCCCTAAGTACACCTACAAGTCTGAAGCGCCGATAACTGCACCAATAGTAAAAGAAGTCTATGGCCCCGATGCTGAGTTCATAGCCCTTGGCTACCGCATCCCCGGCATTCATGCCAAGGATGCATTACTGGCAGATCTCGTTGGCCAGATACTCACCAATGGCCGGGCCGGTCTTATTGACCTTAACCTGGTAAAGAAACAAAAACTACTCCGTGCCGCCGCCAGCCCCGATATACTCGTAGATCATGGTTATATGTACATGCAGGGCGTTCCTACCCTCGGTCAGAACCTCGACGAGGTACGCACCTTGATGCTGGGCGAGATAGAGAATCTGAAGCAGGGCAATTTCGATGAAGAACTGCTTGAATCTATTATCAACAATCAGAAGAAAGCAATGATGCAGCAGAGCGAAAAATACAGCTCTCGCGCCGGTGCACTAATGGGTGCCTTCGTTAACGAAGAAGACTGGCTGAATGATGTATCATACACCGACAAGCTGTCGAAGCTCACCAAGAAGGATATAGTTGACTTTGCAAACAAATACTTTGGCAATAACTATGTAGTAGTTTACAAGCGCAAAGGCGAAGACAAGAATATCATAAAAGTGGACAAGCCGACCATCACAGAAGTAGAGACCAATCGCAATTCACAATCCCAGTTTGCAAAGACAGTGATCAATATGCCTGTCTCTCCGCTAAAACCTGTTTGGCTCGACTATGATAAGGATATCAAAAAAGCAAACATCGGGCCCGCGGAGCTCATGTACATTCATAATGAGGAGAATGGCCTGTTCCGCATGGCATACCGTTTCAGGTTTGGTACCTGGAACGATAAAAAGCTGGGTATAGCAGCACAATACCTCCAGTTCCTCGGCACCGATAAAACTACCGCCGAGCGTATATCTAAAGACTTCTACAAGCTTGCATGCAGCTTTAATATCAGGGCCGACAATGAATACACTACTGTAAACATTGAAGGATTGCAGGAGAACTTCGATGCTGCTGTCGCATTGTTCGAAGACCTGCTCACTAATTGCCAGGCCGACGAGGTTGCCCTTGTATCGCTCAAGGCACGTATCAACAAGAGCCGTGCCGATGCCAAGAATAACAAAGGAGCCATCATGCAGGGCCTCATCAATTACGCACGTTACGGTTCCGACAATCCGTTCAACAATGTATTGACCAATGAAGAGTTAAGCGCCATCACCAGTGCAGAGCTGGTAACGATGCTGCACAACCTTGGCAAGTATAGCCACAGGGTTATTTATTATGGCCCTGCAAGCATGAGTACTGTTACCACATCCATAGGCAATGTACATAAGATGCCGGGCATGTTCCAGGCTGTAGCTGCACCAAAACTTTACACCTACACTACACAGGATAAGAACCAGGTATTGTTTGCCGATTACGATATGGTACAGAGCGAGATCAGGTGGGTAAGAAATATACCCGGTTACGATCCGGCAAAGCAACCTGCTATCGAAATGTTCAATAACTACTTCGGTGGCGGGATGGGCTCTCTTGTCTTCCAGACCATACGCGAAAGCAAGGCACTGGCTTACTCTACTTTTGCTTACTACATTACGCCCGACAAAAAAGAAGATCCATACTATGTGTCTGCTTATGTAGGGTGCCAGGCCGATAAGTTCAGCGAATCAGTGAAAGCAATGAACGAACTGCTTAATGACCTGCCATCTGTTGAGAACAATATGCTGGCAGCACGCTCTGCACTCAAAAAAGACATAGAGACAGAGCGCATTACCCAGGATGCCATTATCTACAATTATCTTACAGCAGAGCGCAAAGGCCTGAACGAAGATATACGTAAGCGCATTTATGAGAATGCGGATAAGATGACCTATGCGGAGCTTAAAAAATTCCATGCGGATAATATGGCAGCAAAACCATACACCTACTGCATAGTGGCATCAGAAAAGAAACTGAAACCGGAAGATCTGCAACAATGCGGCCCGGTAAAAAAACTCACACTACAGGAAATATTCGGTTATTGATAATTGATCGTTTTACATGGCAGGCAGCGATATTTCGTTGCCTGCTTTTTTATGTCCGCTTAATCCAAAGTGACCCTACGCTCACCCCATAGTCACCTAGTTTATGTGTTGAAATGGGGTGTGGGTTTTCGATTGGTCACCCCATTTTTGTTTTTTTGCTCACCCCATTAATCTAATCCATTG
>CAYZKL010000079.1:14683-17444 GCA_964478855.1 uncultured Flavipsychrobacter sp. | reverse complement strand
GTGGCGCAGCCGGGCAAGGTGATCAATTACATACCTAAGACGGGCTTTTTTAAGGATATGGTGCCGTATATGATCAGCGACTTTGAGTCGGGGCTTACGAATTTCGGGATGGCAGGAGGAAATGTAGGGATGACGCTGGTAACGGCTGACTCTTTGGTGTATGAGGGTGCGGCTGCGGGTGGCATATTCATGAGCAATGCCGGTGACAGCTCTGTGGACAGCGCCATAACATCGTTCCCGATACCTTTCACGGCAGCATTCATAGAACTGAATTATAACTCGACGGTACCGTTTTACGTGGGGCTGCAGGCCAAGCTGGGCAGCAGCGTATCGAGCACACCGTATTACCTGATAGGGTTGTACCCGTCTACCGGGTGGAAGAAGCTGTACCTGAATGTAAGTGACTTTAACGGCACCTACCAGGGTACCAGCTACAACCTGTATATAAAGGCCACACTGCCCGACGGGCAGAGCAGCGGCCGATTGCTGATAGATAACATTCAACTGATAACTTTTTAGCCTATGCGCCTCAGCCCAATGAAGAAGAGTGCGATCAGGCAATTGATATTGCTTGATTACCTGGCATCTTCATTGGCGTGGTTCTGTTTCTGGACACACAGGCAGCACCTGCTTACCAAGCTGAGTTATATAGATACGCTGGACCTGTTTATGTTCCGCGACCTGGTAAATACTTTACTGATCATACCGGCGGGGTGGCTGTTTGCCTACCTGATGTCGGGTACTTACTTTGACCTGTACCGCAAGTCGAGGCTGAACGAGATAAACCGTACGCTGATAGCCTGCATACTGGGTTGTATAGCGGTATCGGTAGTGGTGTTTCCTAATGATGCCGGCGACTATTCTTACTTCATCAATGTATTCTCGCACTACCTGCTGATACATACTACCATAGCGCTGGTGTTCAGGCTGTTCATACTGAACAGGGTGAAGGTGAACCTGGTGAAGGGTAAGGTGGGCTTTAACACGCTGGTGATAGGCGGCAACCAGCAGGCCATCAACATTTACAAAAAGGTGCTGGACAACCCTAAGGTGCTGGGCAATATCTTTAAGGGGTTCATCTATTCGAACAAGGAGTCGAGTAATGGTATGAGCAAGTTTCTGCCGCAGCTGGGCAACCTGGCACAACTGGAGCAGATAATAGACGACCACAATATAGAAGAGGTGATAGTAGCGGTGGACTCATCGGAGCATCACCTGCTGGAAAATATAGTGACGAGGCTTTGCTACCGCCCGGTGGTGGTGAAGGTGTTGCCGGATTATTACGACATTATATCGGGATCAGTGAAGACGAGCAATGTGTATGATGCGGTGCTGATACACATTCACCCCGACCTAATGCCCGACTGGCAGCGTGTATGGAAGCGTATGCTGGATATGATCATATCGGCTATGGCGCTGCTGGCGTTGTCACCGTTCCTGATATTCGCGGCAATCATGGTAAAGCTGTCGTCGAAGGGGCCTGTGTTTTACAAGCAGGAGCGTATCGGCAGGTTTGGCCGCCCGTTCTATATCTATAAGTTCCGCTCGATGTTTGTAGAGGCGGAGCAGGCGGGGCCGGCGCTGTCGAGCAAGGCGGATCCGAGGATCACATCGTGGGGGCGCTTCATGAGGAAGTGGCGCATAGATGAGCTGCCGCAGTTCGTCAACATCATTCGCGGCGATATGAGCCTGGTGGGCCCGAGGCCGGAGCGTAAGCATTACATAGACATCATCAGCACCACTCACGCCCACTACAAGTACCTGCATAAGGTGAAGCCGGGCCTCACATCGTGGGGTATGGTGCAGTTTGGCTATGCCGAAAATGTGGATGAGATGATAGAGCGCATGAAGTATGACCTGCTGTACATAGAGAACTGCTCACTGGCGCTAGATGTGAAGATCATACTGTACACATTCATGGTGATCTTCCAGGGTAGGGGGAAGTAGGGGTTAAGTCAAAATTCTGAATTAAAAATTCAAAAAGCAGGAAACTGTTTATTGTAACAGAATCCTGCTTCGCAAATACATTGATTATTTCACTTTTACACAGCCGTCCTTTACTTCTACTTTGTCGCCGTTCTTTACTTCTACTTTGCCACAGCTGGTCTCGATAGTGCATTTGGTGCCGCCGCCCTGTATGGTAACGCTGGCTGTCTTAGATGCATCGAAGGTGACCTGCTTGGTAGAACCGTCCATAGGTAGCATAGGCATTGCCGGTAAGTCCGGCGGCGGTGGCTTTCTCCTTTAGTTCGGCTGCGGGTAGTGCACGCTGTATCTGCGCATTGCAGAAGTAGTAAGTTGCATCGGCAGGGAAAAGGGCAAGTGCCTCATCCACATCTTTATCTTTTACAAAGCCTACGACTATATGTTTCTTAGCGGCCTTGAGCATGGCAAACTGCGTGAGCACCTCGCGGAGGCCGGCAGGGTTGTGAGCCACATCGCAAATGATGGCGGGCTGTTCCTGCAGCCAGTCCCAGCGGCCGCGCAGGCCGGTAGCGGACTTGACATGAGCCAGTGAGCTGATAGCACTCTGTATGGTAATGCTGAAGCCATTGTGGGCCAATACTTCGGTAGCAGTAAGGATGGTCTTTATGTTGTGCTGCTGGTAGTTGCCCAACAGGTCGGTATGCAGGTCATACATCTCGCGCTTGGCATTGTTCACCGCTTTGTAGTACTGGTAGCGGGCATCCTGACGCTGGCGCACCATACCCCACAGTGATTGTGCATAGTAGAGTACGCTCTGCTTATGTACGGAATGCTC
>CAYZKL010000079.1:10596-14524 GCA_964478855.1 uncultured Flavipsychrobacter sp. | reverse complement strand
GGGTAATGATATTGGTGCTGTCGAGGCGGCCACCGAGGCCTGTTTCTATGATAGCGATGTCCACCTTCTGCTCGGCAAAGTATTGAAATGCCATAGCCACCGTGATCTCGAAGAAGGATGGCTGTATCTCTTCTATTAAAGCTTTGTGTTTTTCTACAAAGTCCACCACCCATTCTTTGCTCACAGGTATACCGTTGATACGGATGCGCTCCCTGAAATCGACCAGGTGAGGAGACGTATAGAGACCTGTCTTGTAGCCCGCACCCTGCGTTACTGCCGCAAGGCCGAGGCTGGTGCTGCCTTTACCATTGGTGCCGGCTATGTGTACGCTTTTGAACTGCTCCTGCGGGTTGCCGAGGGCGGTGCATAGCTTGAGGGTATTGGTAAGATCGGGCTTGAGTGCTGCCGGGCCGATGCGCGAGAACATAGGCAGGCGTTCGTATAAGTAATCAAGTGTTTGCTGGTAAGCGGGGTTGCCCATGGTACTACTGGCGTGTTTTGAATATGATGGTCACATCGCCGAACTGCTGAGGCTCTGGGCCGCTGCTCGGGCTGAATTTTGCGTGATTGATCTTTTCGATAGCCAGCCTGGTAAGTTGCGGGCTGGATGAGCTTTTGATACGTTTGTCCACGATATTGCCGTTCCTGTCTACTGTAACACGGATGACCACCTTGCCGCTCTCGCTGAACTCTGCTTCGAACTTATCGGGCGAGATACTACGGCCGGAGAGGGTGTGGCCTATACCGCCGGTACCATTGCCGGGAGTACCGGTATAGTTAGGTGCGCCGGGCGTACCGCCGGGTACACCACGGTCGCCGGGGCCGGTAGTATTGCCTTCGTTGCTGCCGGGTGCATTTTGTGTAGCACTGTTGCCGCCGGGGCCGTTATCACCGCCGTAGGTATATTTAGGTTGCTCTTTCTTAGGTACGTCGGCCTTTGCTTTAGCATCAGGCTGGGCAATGGCTTTGTTGTCTTTATTGCTTACAGCAGGTGCATCAGCATCATTGCCCTGGAAAACGGTCTTAGGAATGTTGTTCTGGGTAGGTACCGGTTTGTACACTACGGTAGCCTGGTAGGCACCGGGGTCCCCCTTGCGCATCGGCTGGTCTGTGCCGCTGCCATTGTCGCTGGTGCCGAGGTTCACTTCCATACCTCCGCCATCATCTACAGGGGCATCGGGTGGGGGAAAGATGAAGACATATACAAACATGCATAACAACAATAGCAACACATGAATACCTATGGTCCATGCCATTGCCTTGTAATTGGTAGCTGATTCTTTCTGCTGCTGTTGTATAGCTATCATTTGCTGAATAAAAGTAATGAAAATTTTAGAACGTAAAAGTTAAAAACTTGTTGCCTGATGCCCGATACTTGATTCTCAATTTTTGGTGATGTAACCTGATTTTTGATATTTGATGGCTGTGTATGTGTATATAGATGCAGATGTGGGGGAATTCCATAAAAACACTATGCGGAGCCGCTGATAAAAAGTGATGATAAAGCCGTAATATTGTGAAACATTTCCCTGTATATATTTGATGCATGTATCTATTATACTTCCCTGCTATAACCCGCCTCCCAAATGGGCGGAAAATATCATTGTAAATTACAACAAGCTAAAGCAGACAATAGCTGATCCAATTGAAGTAATACTGGTACAGGATGGTAACGCTGCCGGCGTGAGTGAAGCAGATATACAATTACTAAAAACATTACCTGCGTTCAAATACATACATTATGATGTGAATCGTGGGAAAGGCTACGCGATAAGAGAAGGTGTAAAACAATCGACAGGTGATATTGTTATTTATACTGATGTAGATTTTCCATACACTATCGAAAGCGTAAAAAAAATATATACATCCCTTGCGAGCGGAGAATGTGAGATAGCGGTAGGGATCAAGAATAAAGATTATTACGCTCATGTACCTATGTCAAGACAACTGGTATCGAAGGCGCTAAGAAAGATGATACGTTTTTTCCTGTCAATACCTATTACTGATACCCAATGCGGACTGAAAGGGTTTGTAAAAAGTGTTAAACCCCTGTTTTTATCAACTACAATAGACCGTTATCTGTTTGACCTGGAATTTATACGTAAGAGCTATAAAAAGAAACGTGCGTTAAAAACAATTCCGATAGATCTGCATGAGCATGTTCAGTTCAGGGTGATGAATTACCGGATATTATTGCCAGAGATGGTAAACTTTTTACAACTACTATTTAAAAATGAACAATAAAAAAGGTCCCGTAAGTATTGCTGTATTGTTGCTTGCTGCAGCATTTTTTATTTACACCTTTTATGATTTCATTACCAGCCCTGCTACCATTATCATGCAGATGGATGGTGATGGAGTAAAGAACTATTTTACTTTTTTGTATCACTGTCTTTATGAAAAGGGAGTATGGTTCAATGGTATGAACTATCCTTATGGTGAGAATGTAGTGTTTACGGATGGTCAACCGTTTTTATCTGTACCGATCAGTTATTTATCTTCTGTTCTTCATTTTTCAACGGAAACGTTACTGACTATTATGCATTTGCTGATAACGGCAAGTTTCGTTGTAGCAATGGTATATGTCCACAAAATATTGCGGTTATTCAATGTGGAACAACCTTTGGCCATATTCTTTTCTGCACTCATTATCCTGTTATCTCCACAGATATTCAGGCTTACAGGCCACTTCGCATTAAGCTACTGCTGTGTTGTGCCCATGGTATTTTACTGGCTGATACAATATCACATCACCAATAAGTTGAAATATGCACTGTATTTATACCTGATAGGTGCTGTCGCGGTTTTTGCACATCCATACTTCCTGGCGATGCTGATGTTGTGGGTTGGTTTCTACAGCGTAGGCTATTTTCTGTTTACCCGCAACAGTATTAAGCAAAAGGTATTGCATATATCGCCGGTGCTACTAAGTTTTGCCGGCGTTTTTGCCACTTTTAAGTTGTACCTGATAGCTACCGACCCAATAAAAGACCGCCCAACATTTCCCTGGGGGTTCCTGGATGCATGCAGTAGCCCGGGACAAGTATTAACCTCTACACGCTCCCCGATATGGGGCTTACTGAAGGGCAAACCAATATATGAAAAACTGAATAACGGTGGAGAGGGTAATGCCTACCTGGGCCTAGTGGTAATTGTGGTTTGCAGTATATTCCTGGTGTTAGCGATAAAGAACCTGGTAGGTAGAAAGCAAGACCCGGTTGTAGGTGCAAACCGGTTTTCATTTATATGGCTGTTCATAGCATTCTGCACTTTCGCCTTTTCGATGGGTTATCCTTTTGTACTGAATAATATGGGTTGGCTGCTCAGCAAACTATCTGTAATCAAGCAATTCAGGTCACTTGGGCGGTTTAGCTGGGTATTCTACTATATAATGACGGTATATGCTGTTTTATGTATAGATTCTGTATTCAAGCAGTTGATGCAAAGTAACCGTAAAACACTAGCAACTGCATTTGTAACATTAGCGATGGGTATATGGACGATAGAAGCATTCGGGTATAGTTCATTTTTGAAGGGGAAAACCAATGAAGCTTTGGATAATTATAAGGTATTCTTTTCGAAGAATGAACAAACCTGGCCGCAGTACCTGAAAGAAAAAAAATATAAACCAGAAGATTTCCAGGCAATACTATTGTTGCCATACTTTCATGTAGGAACTGAAAAGCTATGGGTGTCAGATCTGGCAACAGACTGGATACTGACCTTCGGATTAAGAGCTTCACTGCAATTACACCTGCCGGTTGTAGATGTTATGATGTCGCGGTCATCGTGGTCTCAGGCAATGGCGCAAGTGAAACTGATAGCCGGTCCGTTTTCGGAAAAAGCGATACTGGGAAAAGACCATCGTCCGTTCCTTATACTGCATCATGATGCAAAAGCTCCATTGGATCAGGATTCGAGGTATTTA
>CAYZKL010000079.1:0-10580 GCA_964478855.1 uncultured Flavipsychrobacter sp. | reverse complement strand
GATGCATCTGAAAAGGTAGGAGAATTTAATCATTTCCAGGTATACGCATGTTATCCGGATCGGATAGCAGTAAATGACAAGCGATATAATGACAGTGCAAGTGCGATAGCTGAAAAAATGCCAAGTGGCGATACCTGTATTGGATGTACTGGGGCATACTATTATGAGCACCTGGATGCAGTGAGGATCAATGATGTATTATTTGGAAATGGCGCATGCAAAGCGAAGGCGGAATATGACAGCACATTCCTGAAACTAGACATGAAACCGATGACTGCGGATAGTGTGGAGTACGAATTTTCGGTATGGTCGTTGGTAAATGATATTGATTTTACCAGCCCTAATTTTGAATTAAAACTGCTGGATGCCAATGATAATTTGCTAAACAGCGTAATGATCAAATCAACATCGAGCATTGACAATTATAAGATGTGGTTCAGAGCTTCCAAGTATTTTATGGTACCCAAGAGCTGTACTAAAATTACTGCCAAGGTAATAGATTGGGGATTCTACAGTATGGATGAGGTACTGCTTCGGCCCGCACGCTCCCTGGTGATCTCAAAGGATGATAGCGGAAGGGTCATGTTTAACAATCATCTCTTTGATAAAAAGTAAGCTTATAGCTTACAAATCAGAACCCGCACTGCATACTGCTGCCGGAAATGGTTAATTTCATTAAGCTTTTATTTAAGAGGGAGCAATAGTACGGGGATTACAAATCCCGATCCGTTGCTTTCGGATCACAAATCCGAAAGAGCGGATTTATTCTACTATTTCTCTTTTACCTGACAATAAGTAAATGACTGCCATGCGGATGGCTACGCCGTTCTCGACCTGGTCGAGGATGATGGATTGTTTGGAGTCGGCTACGTCTGAGTTTATTTCCACACCACGATTGATGGGGCCCGGGTGCATGATGACTATGTCTTTGGCAAGGCTGTCGAGCATCTGCTTGTTAACACCATAGTAGAGTGCGTATTCGCGCAGGGTAGAGAAGAGAGGTTTGTGCTGGCGCTCCAGTTGTATGCGGAGGACATTGGCCACATCGCACCACTCCAGTGCTTTTTTTACATTGTATTCTACCCGAACGCCCAAGCTCTGTATGTGCTTAGGGATGAGGGTAGGTGGGCCCGCAACGGTTACTTCCGCACCCAGCTTGCCAAGGCAATAAATATTACTAAGGGCAACGCGTGAGTGCATGATATCGCCGATGATGGTGATGCGCTTACCCTTGAGGTCGCCTATCTTTTCGCGCATGGAGTAGGCATCGAGCAGCGCCTGTGTAGGGTGCTCATTGGTGCCGTCGCCGGCGTTGACGATGCTGGCATCGATATGATTGGCAAGGAACCATGGCGCACCGCTGGCCGAATGGCGCATTACCACCATATCCACCTTCATGGCCAGTATGTTATTTACCGTATCTATCAGTGTTTCGCCCTTAGATACGGATGATCCGGAAGCGGAGAAATTGACCACATCGGCACCGAGGCGTTTTTCGGCCAGCTCGAAGGAGAGGCGAGTACGGGTAGAGTTCTCGAAAAATATATTGGCTACTGTAGTATCGCGCAGGGTAGGCACCTTTTTGATGGGCCGCTGCAATACCTGCTTAAAATTATCGGCTGTCTGGAATATCCGCTCAATATCATTAAGATTCAATTCTTTGATGCCGAGCAGATGTTTTACAGAAAGCATAATTTTTTAAAAGTAAAAAGTAAAAAATTAAAAGTCAAAACCTCATAGAGAGGGTATGTTTTATATTTTGTCAATGAGCACTACTTCGTCTTTTTCATCTTTTTCGGTCCAGTACACCTTTACCTTCTGGGTAAGGATAGTATCGACCGTATGGCCAACATAGTCGGGCTGCACAGGCAGCTCGCGGCTGAAACGGCGGTCTATAAGTACCAGCAGTTCCACTTTCTTGGGCCTGCCGAAATCGATAAGGGCATCCATAGCCGAACGAATGGTGCGGCCTGTATGGAGTACATCGTCTATCAGCACCACATTCTTGCCTTCTATGCTGAATGGTATATCGGTATAGGATGGTACCTGTATATCGCGGGAGTTGACATCGTCGCGATAAAAGGTGATGTCGAGCTTGCCGTAGCTGATATTGGTGTTGCCACTGATGGCCTGCACTAATTTGGCAATACGGTTTGACAGAAAGATGCCCCGTGGCTGAATGCCGATAAGGGCAGTATCCTTAAATGAAAGGTGATTCTCGACTAACTGGTGAGCTAACCGCTGCAACGTTATATTCAGTTGATCATTATTGAGCAGGGTCTTCATTAGCCCAAAGATAATATTCAAAAGCGAAAATCAGAAAAAATGCCTGACAATGTGGGAAATGCAGCAAAATATAGCCCATATGGTGTAATATGAGCACGGTATGGGGTGAAGAACAGGTAAATATTGAACTGTGGACGTGAGGGAAAAGTCTTAAATTTGCGACCCAGAAACTGTGCGTAATGACCAAGTCCAATCTCCCCATGCAACAAATCAATAAATTCTTTGAAATATATGCCCAGGCACTGGAAGGCTATGATACCAAGGGTATGGCTTTCCTGTACAATATACCCTGCACGATGCTGAGTGATGATACCACTACGATATTCAACGATGCAGGTAAACTGGAAGGCTTTTTTAACCAGGGGGCAGGTTTTTACCGCCAGTTTGGTATAGCACACGCACGGCCGGAAGTGTGGAGCCGCCGTGGCTGGACAGACAGAATAGCGAATGTGAAAGTGAACTGGCAGTTCAGGGACAATGAACAAAAACTGATCTATGACTGCGACTACCAGTATGTGATGAAACTGGACAAGAACAATCAATGGCGTATCATACTCTCTACATCTGTGAACGAAAAGGAACGAATGGAGGAATGGCAGATAAAGATGAAGGAGTCGCTGCTGAAAAGGATAGCCGGTAGTTGATTAGCTGATTTGATGATTAGCTAATGATCGGAGCGAGTTATTGATTAGCTGATGATCGTGGAGCGTAATTAATTAGCTGCTTCGTTTTTTTTTGAAAAAATGGAATAATATGGCGGAGAAAAAAAAGATAACACTTTATGAAGGGCTTGTATGGCTGGCGTATGGTTTTTACCTGCTGCTGGGCATTACGTGGTTCCTGATGGCACTGCTGCAGGGTGGTGGGTTTAATTATATGGCTTTCAGCATCATAGTGATATTTGGCGCGCAGGCTTATTTCAGGCACCGGCTCACTAACCTGGTACTTGGTGTACTGGCGCTGTTCTTCTCTATTTTTATGCTGCTGGATGTGATCAATACATTTGACCTGATGTCGAAAAGCGCGACATATGACGGGCTCATCAAGTCGCTTATGGGATTATCGGTATTCAGTATACTTATGGCAGTAGTGCTGATATTCAGCTATACGAAACTGGGTTTCAAAGACCAACAATACTAAAGCTATGAACAAACTATCTGCCATATCGCTGATGCTGCTTGTATGCGTTTCTGTAGCGTGTAAGAAGAAAAAGAATGAAGGGCCGCTGAATGTACAACTGCGCACCATAGAAGAGTCGCGCGCGGGGAATACAACCAACTACCAGGTATTTTACGATGCGGCAAACAATGTGGACTCGATAAGCATAACAGGTAACGGAAGACTGGGCTACAAGAAATTCGGTTATTTCAGTGCATCATACACCATAACTGATGAACGATTTTTTGCAGTAAAGGCTGATGTAAGTGCCAGTGGCAAGATAGTAAAGGTATACGTGCCTGATACGCTGACAATGGTATATAAGAGTACCGGAAATATAGATGAGCTGGTAACCCGCGTAAGCATAGGCACTTACCCGTATTATAAAAAGATATCGGCCTACTATGCTTATGCTGATGGCGATATAACCGCAGTTACATCACCGGGCTCATCGGACAGTTATGACTATGACAAAGGCAGGAGCGGACAGCAGGGAGATCCGCAAAGGATAGCGCAGTTCCTGGCTTATGGCAGATCTTATGTGAATTCGGACCACCTGGCAAAGTACAGGATACATAACAGTGATACTGCCGAAAAATATTTTTATGAGTTTGACGGTGCAGGACGGATAACTGTGATGACGATGTTGCTGAACTATAGTGTGAGTGGTGGCAGGGATACCGTGGTGTACAGGTATGGGTATTGATAAGTGAAAAGTAGAAATTAAAAAGGGGTGTAGAGGATAGATCTGATGCGTAATTTAAACAACAAAGAACATATATGACGGTACGCATCCAGCGGTTTATTGCGTTTTTATCTGTGGCGCTTTTTGTGGCCAAGATGGTGGCGTGGTACCTGACGAATTCGGTAACGATACTTACTGATGCGCTGGAAAGTACCGTAAATATGATAGCGGGTTTCCTGGGGTTGTTCAGTGTAGTGCTGGCAGCAAGGCCAAGGGATACCAATCACCCTTACGGACATGGCAAGGCCGAGTTTCTATCGTCGGCAGTAGAGGGTACGCTGATATTTATAGCGGGTATAGTTATCATCTATGAATCGGTATATCACTTATTGCACCCAAACAAGTTGCAGCGGCTGGATACCGGACTGATCATTATAGCCGCTGCGGGACTGGTGAATTACCTGGTGGGACTCTATGCGTTAAAGCAGGGGAAAAAACAGAATTCGATGGTGCTGACATCATCGGGCAACCACCTGCTTACAGATGCTTATTCTACTGTAGCAATTATCATAGGCCTGTTGGTAATGGTGCTTACCAATAATCGCTGGCCGTGGCTGGATAGTGCGGTGGCTATATGTTTTGCAGCTATCATCATGATAACGGGTTATAAGGTGCTGCGGCGCTCTATATCGGGTATGATGGACGAGATGGATATGAAGCTGCTGAAAGAGGTAATAAGTGTGCTGCAGCAGCACCGTCATGCGGAGTGGATAGACCTGCATAACCTGCGTGTGATACAGTATGGCAGCCTGATGCATATAGATGCGCACATGACATTGCCCTGGTATTACAATGTGGCGGCAGCAGACAAAGAGGTTGAACAACTGATGAAAGAAAAATTCAGGGACCAGGTGGAGCTATTCATACATATAGACGGGTGCATGTCATACCAATGCAGGCTGTGCGCTATGCCGGAGTGCGATGTGCGGCAGGTACCGTTTGAACGACAGCTTGAGTGGAACATAGACAATGTATGGACCGACTCCAAACATGGCAAGACAGGCAGTAATATGATCTGATGTTTACCTGTTGCGGATGTATTGTTCGGCACGGGAATTGGCATTATTGCCACCCGCAGCATCAGGGTACAAGAATGAACGCCAAAGTTTGTTCTGCGCCTCACCTGCCACACTGGAGTGCAGCAACCTGTAATCGCCTGATACCTGGTAAGGCCTATAGAACAACAAGAAGGCATCGCTGATCTCTTTCTTATTCATTTGTATCAATACATTGTACTGCCATATCTCGTAGGGTACCGCACCATTCTCATTAAGCACAGTTACGACATCGGTAGGCGCACCATAGCGCAGGTACATAAAGCCACGTTCTGTTTCGTAGCCGGGCACACTACTTGTGTTGAACTTTTTGTTTACCTCCACGATCTTCTCAGAAAAATCTTTCCATGCCTTCTCGGGATTTTTTTTGTTGATGGCTGCAAAATAATTGTAGATGTAGTAGCGTGAATAGAGGTCATCTGCTTTTCTCAGGAATCCATTGATGGTATTTGTAGCTGAAGGGTCGCTGAATGGTAACAACATTTTTAGTATTGCCCTTATTTCCGCCAGGCTGTACTTGGCCAGGAATGTTTTCTGAAGGTTGAGGACAGTGACGTTTTCGAGGCCTGTATCGGAGAGGGGAACTACTTTTTTTACCGTATCCTCTTTTGGTTTCTCAGGGTGCGTATTCATGCGCTGAAAGAACAGGCTGGACGTGGCTATTACGTGGTGGGTGCTGTTCTCCAAGGCAATGTTAAGGTAGTAGTTGCCGGAAGGGAGCGTAGAAAGCCTGAAGGTACCTGAAACAAGATTAAGCGGTTTTGCCTTTATTGTATCTGTAACCAGGAATTTGCCAAAACGGCCTTCGTTTGCAGTCTTTGATATGAACACCTTTTGTTCGAGCGGGAAGTCAGCCGGGCTGATATTATCGGTGCCATACAACTCTGCGTAGTAATGAAGCAGAGAATGGTCATTGTCATAGAAGTTGGTGTAGAAGGGTAGTTGCTGCTGCCCGTTCTTGCTAAAAACAGTACGTTCTGCTGAGGGTATGATCGTATCAATTAGTTGGATGCCACTATAGTATGTACTGACTGAACGGTGTGCAGGGATATTAAAACTATTGGTGTAGTTGTAGGTATTCGTGGTATCGCCAAGGTCGGTGAAAAGCACCTTGATATTGATATTGCCCGGAGCCAGTTTGTAATTGCGTAGGCCGATCATGCTATTGAGCGATAGCTCATCCACATTGTTGCGGGGAATGGTGCGGAGAATAAAGTGATCTTCTGCGATGATGCCTGATTCATCAAAAAAGACAATGTCCGTCCTGATGCGGGCAACGATCGTTTTTTCGGCTGTGGTGGAATAATGAATAGTGCCGGGATTGATCTGCCAGTAGACATCAGCCACGGGGCCACGACGGCCGGTTGCAGAATCAACAGGATAAAACACAGTATGGGTGACAGTGGCCTCAATAGCAAAAGTGCGAACCACTGAGAACAAGATAAATAAACATAAACCCCACCTGCGTGCCATTATTGTTATTTTGGGCAAATATAACTCCAAAACAACCTACGAGCAAAGATGAGGGGCCGATACCAGTAATTGTAATGTTAAATAATGCCTGATCTGAAAACGGTTTTGCTTTACATTTGCGGCAATGACCATAGTTTCTTCATCGCTGACGTTCCCGAATATAGGGTGGTGGATGCAGGTAGTGCATGCCGATAAACTACTGACCGATACCGGGGAGCATTTTCAGAAGATGAGCTACAGGAACCGGTACAGGGTGGGCGGATCGAACAACAGCATACTGCTTAGTGTGCCGCTGACCAATGGGCGGGACCAGCATATACCAGTAAAGGGCGTGCTGATACATAATAAAGAGAACTGGCAGGTGCAGCACTGGCGCACACTTACCTCGGTTTACCGGCGGTCGCCCTACTTTGAGCATTATGAAGGAACGCTGCAACGGTTGTTTGAGACACGGTACGAACTGCTGGCAGACCTTAACAGGGATGCGCTGCAATGGGTGATGGCGCAACTAAGATTGAAAACAGAACTTGCAGTGACGGAAGTGTATGAAAAGGAATACCCTAACGAAGTGCAGGATATAAGGAACGTAAAAGCGGGGCCTGCAACGTACCCGAAATATTACCAGGTATTTGAAGACAGGACAGGATTTTTGCCGAACCTGAGCATACTGGACCTGCTGTTCTCTGAAGGGCCGGCAGCTATGAATATATTAAAGGGATAAGTCGAAAAGTGCTACTCGGTATTAGAGAATCCTCTCATTTTCCAGACGCCGTACATGGCTTCTTTAACGATACCGCTGCTCATTTTAGAAACACCTTCTTTACGATCTATAAATGTAATAGGCACTTCTTTGATCTTGAAGCCGAGCTTCCATGCGCGGTATTTCATTTCTATCTGGAAGGCATAACCGATGAAGTGTACTTTATCAAGCGGAATAGTGCCGAGCACCTTTCTACGATAGCATACAAAGCCCGCAGTAGGGTCATTTACCGGCATCCATGTAATCATTTTGGTATAAAAAGCCCCGCCTTTTGATATGAATATACGATCCCAGGGCCAGTTAGCTACTTTGCCGCCCTTGGTGTAACGGGAACCCACCGCCACATCGGCACCATGGGAGCATGCTTCGTAAAGGCGGTCAAGGTCTTCGGGATTGTGGGAGAAGTCGGCATCCATCTCGAAGATGTATTCGTAATCTTTCTGCAATGCCCATTTAAAACCGGCTATATATGCCGTTCCGAGGCCCAATTTGCCTGAACGCTCCATGAGATGGAGCTTGCCGCCATATTCCTGCTGCAGCCCCTTAACGATAGCACCAGTGCCATCGGGAGAGCCATCGTCTACAATAAGCAGATGATAGCCACCGGGCAATGAAAACACCTTACGGGTGATCTTTTCGATGTTCTCCCGTTCGTTATAGGTCGGTATAATGACAAGCTTATTCAAATCAGGCAAAAAAATTAAGCGGCAAAATAATGATTATGTAATGATTTATATAGAAATAGTTTGCTAAAGTTATCCCAAATGGGGTGTAAACAAGGTTGTTATGGTTTAAGGCCCGCTTTTTTGAGTTTCATACGGTTCAGTATCTCAGATATCTTCTGCTTGGTATGCAGCGAAAAGTCGGCCTGCATCATCCAGTCATAGTACTGGGGTTCTGAGTTGAACACCTCTTCCACTTTGCGACCCTTGTACTTGCCGAAGTTGAATACCGGTTGCCCATCCTTCAGTACAATGCGGCGTGCATAATCCACATATTCCTCGTTGTGGGTGAACTGGTGCAGGGTAGGGACGTCTGAGCCGATGTCGGTATATCTTTCCAGTTGCGCTTCCAGCACTTCGATAGTAGCATCTATATCAGCCTCGGCACTATGGGCATTGGTAAGTTCTTTGTTACAGTAGAAATTATAAGCAGCACTGAGTGTACGGGCTTCCATCTTAAAGAATATCTGCTGTACATCGATCATGTGCCTTTCGGTAAAGTCGACATTGATACCTGCACGCAGAAACTCCTCGGCCAGTAAAGGCAGATCGAATTTGCTGGAGTTATAACCGCCCAGGTCGCATCCTTTCATCCAGTCATACAGTGTATGCGCTATTTGTTTGAACGTCTGGCAGTTCTTTACGTCCTCATCGCTGATGCCGTGTATAAGTGTTACTTCGGGTGGAATAGGTATGCCCGGGTTTATGCGTTTGGTGTATCGTTCTTTTTTGCCATCCGGGGATACCTTAACAAAAGCAAGCTCCACAATACGGTCCTTTGCATTGTCTGTTCCGGTGGTTTCCAGGTCAAAAAAAACGATAGGCCTTTTTAATGTCAGTTTGGGCATGTAATGAGTGTAAAATCTGCTGCGAACTTACATGAATTTGCCTAAACAAATTCAACTATTTTGGTCGGTATTTATAATGATAACAAACACAAAAAGCCAGTAATTACTGGCTTTTTGTGTTTGTTATGCTGTCAGTGATAATTTATTCCAATCTATGCCGTCGAAAGTACCGGAACTCATGAGTAAAAGGAAAACTGGTTTATCCTTACCTGAGGCCATTTTTTTAACTGTCAGTTCCAATTTCTCTTTTTCATCTATGACAAGAACGTCATTTCGCTGAAAATATTTTTTAACTGTATCTGTTTCCAACGGAGGCAGGCCTTTAAGGCTAAGCGCATGGTGGCTGAAAAACACAATGGCCTCATCGGATGCATCTATGCTGTGTGCATATTCTGAAAGGAACTTTTCGTTGAGGCTGCTGAATGTGTGCAGCTCGAAGCAGGCAATGAGGTGATGGCTTGCATAAGCCTCACGTACAGCGCTAAGCGTAGCTTTCAGTTTGCTGGGTGCATGTGCGAAGTCGCGATAGATGAGCAGGCCGGGTTCTTCCTTTACTTTTTCGAGACGACGGGCAGCACCGGTGAATGAGGCAATGGCATTGTAACAGTCTGCCTCTGATACGCCCAGTTCCATACATACATCAATAGCAGCCTGCATATTCAGCAGGTTGTGCCTGCCGAATACTGATACTTTCACCGGGCCTGCGGCTGTATCCATAACAGGGAAGCCATCCTGGTAATGAAAGGGTGGGGTATTGTACGGTACAGCGGGCAAATGCTTACCTGCTGTAGTAACGGCTCTTACCACCTCGGTATCTTCGTTGTTGTAAAAGATCTTCGCATTGGCATCCATGCCGGACAGGTACTGCTCGAACTGGTTGAAGTATATCTCGTAGGTAGGGAAAACGTTGATATGATCCCATGCGATGCCGCTGAGCACACTGATGTGTGGATGGTAGAAGAATATCTTCGGCCTTTTTTCTTCTACAGATGCCGGGTATTCATCCCCTTCTAGTATAATGATGGGCGCATCTGTAAGTTGCACCGATTGCTCAAACCCTGCAACCTTAGCACCGACCAAATAATCGAACTCTTTGCCGTTATGCTTTAGTATGTGCATGATCATAGAGGTGATGGTGGTCTTGCCATGGCTGCCTGCTACTACCACTCTTTTCTTGTTTTTGCTGACCTCGTAAACATATTGAGGGAAAGAGTATATAGGTATGCCTGCATTTTTTGCAGCTATCAGTTCGGGGTTATCAGCCTTAGCATGCATACCCAGTACTATGGCATCTATACCCGCATTTATCTTTTCGGGATACCAGCCAAACTTATCGGGTAGCAGGCCCGCAGCCTTTAGATTGCTTTTGGCGGGATCGGTGATCTCGTCGTCGCTGCCTGATACTGTATATCCTTGTTTTTGTAATGCCAATGCCAGCTGGTGCATGATGGCACCACCTATGGCTATGAAATGAATATTTTTCATGATTTTTTCCATATCTTTGTACAAAGTTAAACGAGCTTTTTACTATTC
>CAYZKL010000078.1:10079-17706 GCA_964478855.1 uncultured Flavipsychrobacter sp. | reverse complement strand
TGGACTACAAACACGAAGAAAAACGCCGGGCAAGAGAACTCTACTTCCAGTCCGACCTCTCCCAGGAGCGCATCGCCGAGATCCTCAACATCAATCGCAAAACCCTCTATGGC
Source organism: uncultured Flavipsychrobacter sp. (assembly GCA_964478855.1). Lineage (GTDB taxonomy): Bacteria > Bacteroidota > Bacteroidia > Chitinophagales > Chitinophagaceae > Nemorincola. Next base: position 17,593 of record CAYZKL010000078.1, on the reverse strand, counting down.
TGGATCAAAGAAGGCGGGTGGCGTAGCGCCAAGTATTCCGCCCGCCATGCACCCAACCTATTGGTCGATCAATACTACGCCCAGCTCGGCGAACTAAATAATCACATCATGCAGCGCACAGAGCGTCCCTATCCCACAAAAGAAGAGGCCGACATACAGCGTAAAATAAGTATGACTATTAAATCCATTCGCAACGATAAATTCACCTGCACCGATACCATTCATCTCTTTTCGCTGTTCAACGAAAAACTCATGCGCCGGGACTTTGAACTCTATGACAAGGTCTGGCCGCACATGGACGATCACATTCGAGAAATATCAGAAGATGGTAAGTGGCTCGAATACTCCCAGCTCCGCTACGAAGAAAAAATGGAAGACGACTCCTACCGCGAATGGCTCAGAAGAAATCCCCGTGAAGCAGAATCTCCAGACACTAACAATGGCCCTTCCTCCGCTCCCGCTCCACAGACTCCGCTCTCACCACAATGTGGTGACCATGGGGTGACTTTGGGGGGTCGTGGGGTCACCACTGGGGTGTCCGAAAACAATAGCAATTCATTGAAAAACAATGAATTAACGAAAGCACCTGCGCAAGTTGCGACCACAACAAAAAATACAGAAATGGGGTGTCCAACACCACGGGCAGAAAACGAAACAGAAGAATTTATTCTTACTCCGGTTATAGAAGAAGGCCCTAAACCAGGCACCGCCGCCTACTACGCTACACTCCCTCCCGATCAGCGGCCCTCACCATTCAAAGAAGGTAATATAATCTGGGTCAATCACGTCTATGATGCCAGCGAAAAATACCGGGACAGCATGAAAATGTGCGAACGCATAGAGCACTACCCCGGCATGTTCTCCCATCAGGACTACCGTCCTAAAATGCCATACGCTGTCTATCCGGGATAATATAAATCATTCTGCCACTGAGTCAGAAAAACACGCAGCAAAGCTATCCCCCTTTTGAAGGGGGGAGGGGGGATGTTCCTCGCGCTGGGCATACTCGCACAGTGCAACGTACCGTACATTCTCCTTATTCTTTCATTCTGACTATTCTGATTCAGACAAACATGCAGCACAAACCATGAACATATCTTGTATTGAGCTAAATCGTAGAACAATACAATATCTTTTATCATTTTTCTATTAGTTTTATGCGATCATTAATAAAGCCCAAATGACTGCTGCTAAACTGGTTCGCCAATGCGTTTTTTTCTCTTTGTGCTGTATGCAGCCTGCTATGGTACTTGCCGGCCTGTTTGGCGAGCATAAATACATGGGCGATGTGGCATTTAAGAATTACCTGGAAAAGCATCCCGAGATCAGGGGCATGCTCACTAAGGATATGCAGATGGCGATCTTTGGCGAGGGGATACAATACCCCGCAGACATTACCAATCCGGATGTGCTGTACACCCGCTACAAGGGACAGGTGGCCATCTTTAAGCATGTGCCACGGGTAGGGCCGGAATACGGTATCAGCTACGGTGACCTCACCGGCCTGTCGGGCGACCACGGCAAGGATGTGATGGATATAGAGAAGGGGCTGGTGCTGGTGAGCAGCATCTACAAACCCGGCTACGATAACGGCATCACTAAAATGAACAAGCTGCAGCAACTGGTGCTGAGCAGGCTGGAAGGGCATCATAAAAGCATCAGTGAGGGTGGCAAGGGCGCATCGGCATCGGGCATTGCAGATATACGCCTGGCATCAGAAGACCTCAGCCACTTTTACATAGCAGACCTGCCCGACCTGCGGGAGCACCTGCGCAGGGGCCTTACGGAAGATCTGCTGGATACGATAAAAAAGAGCCAGGGCAAATTTTATAAACTGAAAGGCACTATGGAAAAGGTGTACCTGGATGCCAATGCGGTATCTAAGTACGCCATACTGCATGGGCTGGCGCTGTACCTTGCGCGCCAGTCGGGCATACAGGCCAGCAGGTCCGATCCGTCGGCACTGCCGCTGATGAAGGCTGCCATACTGTACAATGCCTTTGCCGACCATTTTCTGCAGGATGCATTTGCCGCGGGCCACCTGCCTGTGGTGCGCAACAGCGAACGCTCCGGCGACAACAACGGCCAGCACGATTACTTTAACCGTACAGGCATAGAGGTGCGCAACAAAAAGGGCGAAACATGGACCACCTATGGCGATGACTTTTATGAAGACGTGACCTATACCCATGCCATTGCTGCCAATGAGGTGTCTATCGGTGAAATGTTTGACGAGTTCCTGAAAGCCAAAGACAAGGGCATAAAGGCACCCCTCGATGTGCTGACCCGCATTACCAATAAGCGTAAGCAACCCGGCCATAGTGCCCTTGATCAATACTACTGCGATACGCTGCTGGATGCCTTTGGCGCGTACGACCTGATACCGCTGCCCGTAGGTCCCGATTTCAGCAATACACATCCGTTCGGTAATTCGCGCATAGGGGCCTACTGGGGTGCCAGTATCTATGGTGGTGCCATAGCGGCAAGTGCCACTACTGCCGGCCCGCAGAATGCCATATACGGTGGCACGCTGAAGCTGGGTGCAGGCTACAATGTGGTGAAACTGACTGACCGCAGCGACAAGACACATGAGTCGAAATGCTGGGTGGGCTTGAATGCCAATGCCGGCTACTTTATGTCGAAGAATGTGCAACTGGCAACAGCGGGCATAGGCGTAGAGTCTGTGCTGTGGGATAAATGCTACCTGGCGGTAAACTCCGGCCCTGTATGGGAGAATGGCTGCCGTCTGGGTGTGCGGCCTGCACTGGGTTATGAGCTGAAGAAGGTAAAAAGAGATTACGGGCTGGCATTCTATACTTCCGTATGGCTCATTCCGCAGAATGTGCCGATATACGGTATACAGTTTGAATACAGGCGTTATTAATGGTAAACAGCAGCAACATGAAAAAGATAGAAGTTATTGCCAATGCCAATGGCATATTCACACCAACGCTGAAGAACGGCGATAAGGTGCCGGATAACGGCAAGGTAGGCACCATAGAGACCATGGGCATAGATGTGGGCGTGTACACAGATGACCAGGGCTACATAACCGGCATGGCGAAAAAAGGCGTAACCGTGGATGCCGAAGATGTGGTATGCTATGTGTGCGACACCATACCGGCATTGCCACCGCTGCCATCGCAAGGCCCTGCTGTTGCGTAGGCTTAGTGGTTCCTAAAGATTTCCTAAAGTGCACGGCTGTGTGCCGCATATTCATTTACTTTACCCTGTGAAATACATCATTGCCGCACTGCTGTGCCTGTCCGCTGCCACTACATATGCCCAGCACGAAGAAAAGTGGGATACCTATGTGGCTATGTTTGGCGACAAGTACGGCTCTGTGCTGGTAGACATGGCACGCATATCATCAGCACCCGATAAGAGCCTGCCTTACCTGGTGGTTACCGGCCCCCGCGCCCACAAGTGCGATAAGCGTGGCATACCCGATAAAGAAGAGATAGATATGCTGGAGGCCATACTCGATGCCACCGGCAGCTTCCTGACAGGGGCAACGCCCAAGGCGCTGGTAGGCACGTTCACCAGCAACTGTGAGCGGCTCAACTATTACTATGTAAAAGATACAACGGCTGTGCGCAATGCCATAGCCCGTATGTATAACCGCAATTACAAAGACTACAGCTACAAGATCAGCATTCGCCCCGATGCCGAGTGGAGCACTTACCGCACCTTCCTCTTCCCGTCGGACGAGACGAAGAAGCGTATGGAGCAGGCTGCCGGTAAAGAAAAGAAGTAGGCACAAAAGAAATGGAGCGAACTGTATAGCCCGCTCCATCCTGTATATTCAATATAAGTTTACCTGCTGTAGTTAGGTGCTTCTTTGGTGATCACCACATCGTGCGGATGGCTCTCAGCCATGCTTGCAGCGGTGATGCGCACAAACTGTGAGTTGGCCTGCAGCGTAGGAATGTCCTTGGCACCGCAGTAGCCCATACCGGCACGCAGCCCGCCTATGAACTGTTGTACCACTTCATTGAGCTGGCCCTTGTATGGCACACGGCCCACAATGCCTTCCGGCACCAGCTTCTTGATGTCTGCTTCCATATCCTGGAAGTAGCGGTCCTTAGAGCCTTCCTGCATGGCCTCTACTGAGCCCATACCACGGTACGACTTGAACTTACGGCCTTCGTAAATGATGGTTTCGCCGGGGCTTTCTTCGGTGCCGGCAAATATAGAACCCGCCATCACGCAAGATCGCCCGTATAGCGGATACCGCCATCGGCAATAACAGGTACGCCGGTCTTCTTCAATGCATCGGCAGCCTCCATAATGGCGGTAAGCTGTGGTGCGCCTGCGCCGGTCACTACGCGCGTGGTGCAGATAGATCCCGGGCCTACGCCTACTTTCACGGCATCGGCACCGGCAGCAGCCAGGGCTTTTGCGCCCGCGGCTGTAGCTATGTTGCCCGCTATTATCGGCAGGTTTTTGAAGGCTTTCTTTACCATCTTCACCGCATCTATCACGCCCTTAGAGTGGCCATGAGCGCTGTCGAGGGTAATGACATCCACCCCTGCATGCCTTAAGGCTTCTACGCGGTCCAGTATATCGGCAGTGATACCGATGGCTGCGCCTGCTACCAGCCTGCCCATGCTGTCTTTGCAGGAGTAGGGGTGGCTCTTCAGTTGTATAGTATCGCGGAAGGTGATCAGCCCGATGAGCTTACCTTTCTTATCTACAATAGGTAGCTTTTCTATTTTGTGCTGTTCCAGGATGCGTTCCGCTTTCAGCATATCGGTGCCGGCGGTAGCGGTTATGAGCCTTTCTTTGGTCATTACCTCGCTTACCTTCTTCTTCATCACCTTCTCAAAACGAAGGTCGCGGTTGGTAAGGATACCTACCAGCAGGAAGTTGTCGTCCACGATCGGTATGCCGCCTATGCGGTTGTCCCTCATTATCTTCAGGGCATCGCCTACTGTAGCGTCGGGCTTCAGGGTTATCGGGTCCAGTATCAGCCCGTTCTCAGAGCGTTTTACCTTACGCACCTGTTCGGCCTGGCGCTCTATGCTCATGTTCTTGTGCAGGATGCCTATGCCGCCTTCGCGCGAAAGGGCTATAGCCAGCGGGGCTTCCGTTACAGTGTCCATAGCAGCAGATACCATGGGGATGTTGATCCGTATGTCTTTGGTGAGGTTGGTAACAATACTTACTTCGCGAGGCAGTACTTCGGAGTAAGCCGGCATCAGGAGGACATCATCGAATGTGAGTCCTTCGCCGTAAAACTTAGATTTTATTGCCATAGGCAAAGATACATAACTAAAGTGCAATTCAACAAATATGCAAAACCTGAAATGTGAAAAAGGCTACTGATAACGGTCAATTTATGATAAGTACAGATACGCTACCTTTATCGTTTTATCACCTGTATTAGCTGATGCTGAATTACGTCTGGGTCTTCCTGGCCTCGTTTCTTGTAGATAGTGTTCCATTCTTCGGCCCGCCCGCATGGACGGTGATGGTGTTCTTCCAGATGCGCTACGGGCTGAATATATGGCTGGTACTGGTCTTTGGCGTTATCGGCTCGGCACTGGGCAGGTACCTGCTCAGTAAGTACATCCCCTGGCTGTCGGGCAAGGTCATCAGCCCGCAGAAGAACGAGGATATACAGTTCATAGGCCAGAAACTGGGCAATAACGGCTGGAAGGTACAACTGTTCGTACTGCTATATACGCTGGTGCCGCTGCCGTCCACGCCCTTATTTACTGCGGCGGGTATGGCCCGTATCAAAACCATCAATATCATCCCGGCCTTCCTGGTAGGTAAGTTCATCAGCGATATGGTCATGGTGCTCACCGGCGACTATGCCGCCAAAAACGCGGTGGCCCTTGCCCAGGGCTTCTGGACATGGAAGACGGTATCCGGTACCATAATAGGGATAGCCATAATACTGGTGTTCCTGTTCATTGACTGGCGGCTGTTGCTGCAGCACAAGAAGTTCAGGCTCCACTTCAGGATATGGAAGTAGGGTAAAGTACAGGCAGCCAAAAATAATTAGGCTAATACCTTGTCTTTATCTGCCATTTTATATATTTGTAGCCAAAGCAGGTGTGGCCGCCGATGCGCCCCGCAAATTGCCTGCTCCCTGAATAACCGGTTTCAAAATCACAGATCATGTTATCACGTCTTGGCATTTTACTCTTTGTTCCTTTGTTCCTGCTTACGGGCCTATCACTTTCTGCCCAGGAAAAAGACTACTGGAGGCACAATAAAGAATACTATCTCTGCTCTTTCAAAAGGGATTGTTCTCATTGCTATGACTGTGGCAAACAGCGTTATACTGTAAAGATCCAGAACCGCACAGAGAAGACCATGCTGAAGGTTTACTATGTATTCTACTCTGCAGTGTACAACCGTGTACTGGAAAAAGAAGCGGTATTAAAAGGTGATAAACTGGAAAGAAAGCAGATAGGCCTGCTCAATATCTGTGTGCCTGAAGGCCTGCATTGGGCTATCAGCAAGATATCTTATGATGATGGCAGCACTGACTCCTATATCATCAAAGAAAGGCTGGAGAACTTCATTCAGGAGCCGGATGAGTGCGACTGCAATGACTAATTGCCGATCGTAGTATCAGAATTCAATCTTATAGCTCAGGTTGGGTATGAATATCGCTTCACGGCGTACATCTATTGTCTTTTTGATGTAGTTGTACTCATATCCAAAATATTCACTGAACATCGTGGCATTGATCACTTTCAGCGCTATTTCGTGGCCGGTATGCTTTCTGTTTATGCGATAGCTGGTGGTGAAATGAGCCACAAATGCCGCCGGGTACTGATCACGGAATGCTTTTGATTCGTCATATAAGACATTAGCTGCCGCAAGTGTGGCAGCCTGGTCCACAGGCGAATGGCGGTCGCCACCCTGGTAGCTGCATCTTACATTTATGCTATATAGGTTCTGTTTGAATTTGCCGTTAGGCCATTCCTTGCCTGCCAGCGCATTGAACAGGTAGTTGCGGTTATACCTGCTATCCCGCCATATGCCATCCCCGCCCTTATACTCAGCGTTGAACAGGGATGTAGTGAACAGGATGTAATAACCACGGGACAAGTATTTCTCTACCGTAAGGTCTATGCCATAGTTTCGGCCGAGGCCGGTATTGGCCAACTTGCTGTTAAAGAACCAGTCTGTTTGCATGTTGATGAAAGAAAAGGAACTGCCGGGGATCACGGGAACGTTGAACAACTGCTGGTAATAGGTCTCCACTTTTACATGTATGTTTTTGGATGCCATTATATCGTAGCTGGCCACCAGGTGGTGGGCTTTAGAGAAGTCGAGATGCTTATTGATCTGCTCATTGGTTATGGGATCCTTGATGAAGTAGTAGTTCAGTTGCTCTATCCGGCTATGCAGGCCATAGGCAAAGCCTAAAGATTGTGCAGGCCTGAACTGCCATTTGATACCGGCTCTTGGTTCTATGGTATAATGATCGTTGAGCGTGAACAACTGGCCATTGATACCTATGCTTGCGGTCAGTTGGTCAGTAATGCTGA
>CAYZKL010000078.1:0-10066 GCA_964478855.1 uncultured Flavipsychrobacter sp. | reverse complement strand
CGATGGAGGCAAGGGGAAAGCCGGCTGCGGGTGAGTTCTTCAGTGACAGATCGTATAGCAGGCCGGTGAGCACTATTCCTGTTTTGTTGGTGTGCTTTATACTGAAACGGGTGTTGACAAAGGAAGATAATACTATATTATTGAGCCTGTTCTGTATCCTGTTTTCGGGTAGGATGTTCATGGAACTGTCTTTGCTGCCTGATGTCATATCCAGCCCGGTCTGTGTAGCTGCTAAAGTGGTTTTGATATAGGAGTAACTGTTGAAATAGTACTTATGACTTACACCCGTTGCGCCCATGTATTGTTGCACATCTGATAGTTGCCGGTCAGAATCGTAGAACCATTTTGTACTGTCGTCCTTTGGAGTAGCACCGGAACGGTCCTTCAGCCCTATGCCCCATACCGTGAAGGTGCCTGATCTTTTGGTGGGAAAGTTCAGTTTGAAGGACAGGTCCTGATATTTCACACCGCCACCGTTTTCAGGCAATAGCGGGCCGATCAGGGATAGGGTAGAGTAGCGGTAATTGAACAGGTATGATGATCTTCCGCCTTTCCTGAACGGACCTTCGGATGAGGCATCAATACCAATGATGCCAGCCTGGAAAGTATGCTCATGTTTGCGGTTGTTGCCATTGCGCATTGCGATATCAAACACACCTGAAACAGCATTGCTGTATTCGGCAGGGAAGGCGCCGGTAAAGAAATCGGAGTTGGCAAGCATCTGGCTGCTGAGTGCGGTAAGCCCACCGCCTCCAAATGTGGACATGTCTGCAAAGTGATTAGGGTTAGGTATCTCCACGCCTTCCATTTTCCATTGCAGGAATTTAGGAGCATTGCCCCTTACTACTATGCCGTTGTTGCCAATATTGCCTGCAACACCTGCAAAAGAAGAAGCAAGCCGGGCAGGATCATCGAAACCGCCGGCAAACCTGGCAGCTTCTTCCACACTAAGGGTACGGGCGCTGACGGTTGCCATTTTGTTGATGGGTAGTTCTTTGTTCGTTTTAGATCGGATGGTTATCTCTGTAAGATTGATGGTGGTCTCTTTCATACGGATGGCAAGTACCACCTCCTTTGCTCCGCCCACCAATACATCCTTGACTGCTGTTTGCTCAAAGCCAAGTGCCGTTACTTCCAGGTTGTGTCGTCCTGCGGGCACACCCTGAATGATAAAATCGCCGAGGCTGTCCGTGATCGCAGCAAGTGTATTACCGGAATTAAGCACCACTATGGTAGCACCGGCGACCGGCATGGTAGATGATTCTTTGTTAACAGTTCCCCTGATGGTCTGAGTGACCTGTGCAAATGAGGAGGTAGTGGCAATTAGAATGAGCATGGCGATGGTTGTGATCTTAGCGAACATAGGTTAAGTTTTCTCTGCAAAGAGAGGGCTATTGGTGGTCATGGGCAATACTGATTAATCAGTATATTGCGGTATGGAATCCAGGTTGCAACAACTATATATGGAGTATGCTGATATACTGAATATACAGCAGTTTGACCCTGCAATGCTGGACCGATCATTGCTCGATAAGCATATTGTATTCCTCGATCAGCTCTCCCGTATCGAAAACAGTGGCATCAGCGTATTTGATATGCACCTGAAGCAGCATGTGTTCGCATCTTACAGCCTGTCAGAGCTATTGGGTTATGATTCGGAAGAACTTGGCCGGATGGGTACAGATTACTTCAATTCCCGGGTTCACCCGGAAGACCTGGTGCAATTGCTGGAGAACGGCATTAGTTTGATGCAGTTCCTATACACGATACCAGCTAAGGAAAAGAAGAATTATAAATTTCTTACTGAATACAGGGTGCTGAACAGTGCAGGAAAATACATGCGCATTATAGAGCAGCACCAGGCACTGGAAGTAGTGGGCGATAGTGTATGGCTGGCACTAAGCGTAGTGGATATATCGCCGGGACAGGATGAATCCTCAGAGGTAAAATACCAGATGATCAACTTCCGGACCGGTACATTAGTGCCGCAGGAGGTGTACATGAAAAAGAAAGACGCTCCGGGGAACCTGCTGACATCAAGAGAAAAGGAAGTATTTGACCTGATGAAAGGTGGTTTGCTGAGTAAGGAAATATCAGGAAAGCTATCTATAAGTGTACATACGGTGAATACTCACCGCCAACGCATACTGGGCAAACTGGGAGCCAACAATACAGTAGAGGCTATCAGGTATGCAACAGACCTTGGGCTAAGTAATTAGCCCTCATCAAACTATAGTAAAGCAGTATTATTTCTTAAGCAGGAATTTGTCGAACTCTATTGACGACTGAGGCTCGAGGAATGCTTCTTTTACTACACTGAAGTTTGCCTTGTCATAAACGTAGTCGTAAGCAAATTTTGCAAACACCAGCCTTGTTTCTTCGTAAGTGAATGTATGCATGGTGATCTCTACCTGCCTTGATGTAAAGCATGTACCTATAACAGCTATCTGAGCTTCAGCAAGACGCTCGTTATCAAAACCTTCATGCTCTTTCAGGTGCCTGAAGAAGTCGAAAAACTCTGCATTTGGTTTGGGTGTAGTGCATGGCGGTTTAGGAGCGGCGCTCTTTACGGGTTCCTTGCTCAGCAGTATAGGAGTGGTTCTTGCAGCATATTCGTCAGGTATCCTTTCATAATGGTCAAATTCCATTTTGCTATTAGATACATAGTCATGCTCAATGAAGCCTTTTCTCAGGAATATGGTCCCGGTAGTAGTTTTACCATTTTCAAATTCAACCTTCACTTCCACACGCTCATCAGCAAAGCAGCAGATCTTAACCTCACTCATGAAGGTGCTGTTCTGTATTGCTCCGTTGATGTACACTTTGAATTTCTGTCCACGGTCATTGAACAGCGCCAGGCCATAGTTTTTTGCAAATAACTGACCGGTAAACGCGAAAATGAAAGTAGCTACTAGTAAAATATGCCTCATTATGGTATTGCTTTGATTTGTTCTAACGAATAAAAATATAAAACCCAATCGGTTTTTAAAACAATTCATTATAATTTTTATATTAATATATTGAAAGAGGAGCGGGAAACGGGTGTTACTATCAATAGCTGCAGTACATCAGGGTGCGGGTTTCAGCCGCTTGCGTACCACTATCCATTCTTCAATGTTCACAGTAAATGGCATATTGCCGATCTTCACAATTGCTTTCTTATCGCGCAGTTCGGCAAGTGTGCCTACCTGGTGGTTGGTCTTGTTGCGCACCAGGTCTCCCGGTTTGGGTTTGCCACCGGCTATCTCGTAGTTCTTGTCTGCTTTTTTCGCAGCGGAGGCATTGCTCTGTATCTGCTTCTTCTTAAACAGTACATTTTCAGCGGCATTGATCACATCCTGTTTGTTCTCGGTCTTCTTCCAGTCCTGGATGATCTGCTTCAGCTTCCGCTCCGTATCGCGCAGGTAGTCGAGTTCTTCTTTCTTTATTTTGTTCTGCAGCTTTATGGTCTCATGCTGCTGCTTTATCTTTTCTTTGTCAGTAACCTCGGTATAGTGTTTTTTCAGCTTTTCATTTTCTCTTATCAGCTTATCCAGTTCCTTTTCCTTGTCTGTCAGTTTTACGGTTTGCTGTTCTGCCTGGTGCAGCATTTTGTCCAGCTTAAAGTGTTCCCGCTGCGTAAGCTGGCGTGCGCGCTCTATAACTGCCTGCGGCAGGCCGCTGCGCTGCGCTATTGCAAAGGTGTATGAACTACCTGGTTTGCCGATGGCCAGCCTGTATAATGGCTCCAGGTTTTCTTCGTCGAAAGCCATGGCACCGTTGAATATGCCACGTACCTTGCCAGCCATTATTTTCAGGTTGAGGTAATGGGTAGTGATGATGCCGAGTGCATGTTTTTGCGCCAGGTCCTCAACAATAGCCTCGGCGAATGCACCACCAAGGTTAGGGTCTGAACCACTACCCAGCTCATCTATAAAGAACAGGGTTTTGCCATTTGCAAAGTCCATGAAGTGCTTCATATCGCGCAGGTGGGCGCTGTATGTACTCAGCTCATGTTCTATGGATTGAGTATCACCTATCTGCACCATCAACTGTTTGAAGATCCCTAATTCGGAATTTTCATCTGCAGGGATGAGCAGGCCGGCCTGTGCCATCAGCTGCAGCAAGCCTACCGTTTTCATAGATACAGTTTTGCCGCCGGCATTGGGTCCGCTGATGATAAGGATACGCTGCTGCCTGTCCAGTGTAATATTTAATGGGATGGTTGGTTTATTGTTTTGCTTGTTGTGCAAGTATAGCAGCGGATGACAAGCTTTTACGAGGTCCACTACAGGGTGGGGACTAAGCCTGGGCATACTTGCATTCATATCTACAGCCAGTAATGCCTTAGCACGGATTTAATCATAAATACCTGTGACGAGGTAATAGGACTCTAACTGTGGTGAAAATTCGGAAAGGTCTTTTGTGGCCTGCGCCAGTATGCGGTGTATCTCCCGTGTCTCGGCTCTTTCCAGAGAGAATATTTCGTTATTCAGCTCAATGGTTTCTTCCGGTTCAATGAACACTGTTTTCTGTGTATCACTTTCGCCATGCAGTATGCCTTTTACAATTCGCTTGTATTCAGCCAAGATAGCCGCGGTACGCCTGCCATTCAGGAAACTCTCAGATATATCGGCAAGGTAGCCCTGCTTATTGAGCCTGCGTAATACACCTTCGAATGTACGCCTTGCCTCATGTCTCACTTTACCGAGGTCAGACCGTATAGCCATCAGTTCTTTAGATGCAGTATCACGCACCTGTCCGCCCTCATCAATTACACTGCTTATGATCTCTATGATCTTCTTTTCGTAAACTATATCGGCAGAGAGCGCGCGCAGGTTGGGAAACAGGTCAATGTTCTTTTTGAACCATAGTTGAATCTCCTTCATGTTATTGGCCAGTGCCATAACAGCCTGCAACTCTTCGCCATTCAGTACGCCGCCTGTAACCGAAAGTAACTTCAGTTCCCTGCGCAGATTCCTGGTAAAGTCATTAGGGAAATAATCGGCACCGGTAAGTATGGATTTGTATTCACTGGTTTGCAGCAGTTCCCGCTCCATATTGTCCTTGCGGGTATGAAAACGGATATTTGCCACACGCTCACGCGCAGCATCTGTACGGCACTTCTGTTTCAGTAATTCACTGACCTTATCAAACTCCAGGGCTTCTGCGGCATGCGCAGGATACAATTGCATCATCGCTTCTCCAAAAAGCAAAATTAGAACAGGAACAACAATAAAAGCACTATTGCATAAAGATTGATTTTAAGAGGGAATAAATACATTGGCATTTATTTGCATTTATTTTGAGCATAAAATATCCTAAGCTTTTTAATATTTATTTAATTAACTTGCGTTCGGACTAAAGACTAACAGATGAACAATTATTCGACAGAAACACTTCACGGTGCTTTGAAGCACTTTTTTGGGTACGATGAATTCAGGCTTACCCAACTCCCCATTATTCAGAACGTACTTGCAGGCGCAGACACACTGGCCATAATGCCCACAGGCGGAGGTAAATCTATTTGTTACCAGCTGCCGGCCATGCTGCTGCCTGGCATCACTATTGTGGTGTCGCCGCTGATCGCATTAATGAAGGACCAGGTAGATGCACTTACCGCCAATGGCATACACGCTGCCTACCTCAATTCCTCACAGTCGGCAGATGAGCAGCAACGCATCATCAGGGAAGCGCAGGCAGGCAACATTAAGCTGCTGTACATAGCGCCGGAGCGCATACCGGCCAATAGTGATGCTTTCTTTACATTTCTTAAAACACTGAACCCCTCTTTATTTGCTATTGATGAAGCGCATTGCATTTCATCTTGGGGGCATGATTTCAGGCCGGAATACCTGAAGCTGGCTATACTGAAGAAACAATTTCCCGCAGTGCCGGTGATAGCGCTTACTGCAAGTGCCGATGACCTGACCAGGAAAGACATAGTGGAGCGGCTGGAACTCAGTAACCCACGAGTATTCATATCCAGCTTCAACAGGCCGAACATACACTACTTCATAGAGCCGAAGCGTAACGCATTTGGCCATATACTGGAATACATCAGGAAACACAAAGACGATTGCGGTATCATCTATGCATTATCGCGCGCATCCACAGAAGAGATAGCCGGGCGACTACACGAAGCCGGGGTGAAAGCAGCCCACTATCATGCAGGTATGGATTCGGTAGAGCGCAGCAGGGTGCAGGAAGCTTTTCAGAAAGATGAATATAAAGTGATCGTGGCTACCATAGCGTTCGGTATGGGTATCGATAAATCGAATGTAAGGTTTGTGATACACCATGATGTATCTAAGAATATAGAAGGCTACTACCAGGAGACCGGCCGTGCGGGCAGGGATGGACTTCGTAGTGATGCGATCCTCTACTATTCTAACGGGGATATTATGAAGCTGCGCAAATTTGCTGAGATAGATAATAACCCTCAGCAGTCAGCAATATCATTAAAGAAGCTGCAACTGATGCAGGACTTTTGTGAGCATGAGGGGTGCAGACGGCAATACCTGATGCAGTACTTCGGCGAGCAGTTTCCGTCTTATTGTGGTAGTTGCGATTACTGCCTGAGTTCGCTGGAAGAAAAGGACGTTACTGTAGATGCGCAAAAATTGTTATCGGCAATAGTAAGAACAGGGGAGCGATATGGCGCAGGCTATATCATAGATTTTATCCGTGGCTCTGCGAGCGAAAAGATCAATCCTGTACACAAGGAACTAAAGACCTATGGTATAGGTAAGGACCTGAAGAAAGATGAATGGCAGTGGATGATACAGCAACTGATGTATCACAAATTTATAACCAAGACCAGTGACCAGTTTGCCACGCTGAAAATAGCAGATAAAGGATGGAACCTGCTGAAGGGTGAGACGCAGCTAAAGCTGGTGATGAGGAAGGAAAAGCAAGTATTTGCGGACGAAGAAGAGATAGAATATGATACGGTACTGATGCAGGAACTGAAAAGACTGCGCCTGGATATGGCGGACAGGGAAAATGTACCTGCATATGCTATAGTTGCAGACAACTCACTGGTGGAACTGGCCACGTACCTGCCTGAGAATTTTGAAGAGCTGAAACACATTTCGGGTTTTGGTGATTATAAGATAGGTAAGTATGGTGCTAAATTCCTTGGGGTTATTAAGGAATATGCTACGGAGCAGGGTCTGCAATCGAAGATGCACTTTAAAAAGCAGAAGAAGGAACGCAAAGAGCGCACTCAGGGAAAGGAAAAGCCAGCCGTAAGCACCACGCAATACACTACGCTGAACCTGTATAGGGAGGGGCTGAGTATTGAGGAAATAGCAGAGCAACGTAAATTATCGGTATCTACAATAGAAGGTCATTTTGCGGCATTCATATTGTCGGGCGACCTGGAGATAGGGAAGTTTTTGAATGAGGAAAAGCTTCGCAAAATTATTCAAGTAATAAAAACAACCGGGCAGACATTTGCATCAAAGCCTATCAAGGATATTTTAGGTGATGAATTCAGCTATGGCGAAATAAAGCTTGCGCTGGCTCACTATAAATTGGTGAATGCCTGACCCGATAAGTATAAGAATAGCCTGCTTTTTGGTCAGGCTATTCTTATTTTTTCTGATGATTTGAATCTAAACATTATTTCGTTACAGCTACAGTTGCATCGGCTGGTTTTGCTGCGATCGTCAGGTACATCTGTATTTGTGTCATCGTGTTTAGTAGCGAAATATTAGTAAATAGCTCTTTGTTGTCGCCGCCCACATCAAGTACCGAATGGTCTACGGGTATTTTGTTGTCGCCTGCGGCTACTGCATTGTAACTGCTTACAGTTGCTCTTAGCTTGCCCAAAAGCGCTGTTGCATTTTTGTCTGTGCTGAAAAAGCTACCCATATGGTCTTCATTTATCACTATCTTCTGCTCGTCATAGTTAGCCGGGATCGTTGGCTGTCCAATGTATTGCTGCAGTATCAGCGCTTTTAGCTGTTCGCATGTTTTGTTGATTTCTGATGCGATCTCGTTTTCCGTTGCAGGCGCATTTCGCTGCATGGTTTTAAGCAACTGTTCGTTTTTAATGTAGCTGTACATCTGAACAGGTTTTGGTTGGCGCACACGTAGCATAGTGAAAATAAGGCCGGTTGCACCTACCAGTAATACTGAAGTGAAAATGGTGTATAGCTTTTTCTCCGGTCTGCGGATGCCTGTAAAAAAATAGAGTGGGATAAACACCAGCATTGAAACACCTACAGTTGCAAACCATAGTGTAGAACTGCCCGGCCAGTGCATGACGGTAAACAGTACTGCCATACTGTAGAGTATGCCTGTTATTGTACCGGTCATCAGTGTAATACGGTCCTGTGTAGTTTTTTCCGGTTCCCTGCCCATCAGCAGCATGGCCAAGGGCAGGAAAACAAAACTCATCAGCACAATACCCAGGAGCAGTAATACAGATGCTCCCGGCCAATGCATGAGTTTGAAAAAACAACCGAATAAGAATATCACGGTGGATACACCTCCGCTGATCATCATTGCTTTTTTCATAAAATAGTAGTTTTTGAATTTTAGTAAATTGATGGTTTCTACTTCTATTTCGTACAGGTTGCTGCTGCAAAGCTCTTTTACAACCTGCTTATAGAAGCGTTCAAAGTCATCGTTCTCTTTGAACTCCTGCTCCACTTTGCAACAGATGTGATCCAGGAGGTTCAACTGCAGGTCCTCCATTTCAACTCCATTACGTCTAATGTCGTTGATGATGTACTCTATTTGCTCGTCGGTGATGCAATACATTGTGTGCAATATTTAGTGATACAATGTCCTTAGTGATTACCCGATACTATAAGAAGATGCGGGTGTTGCCGTTACCAGGTTATGAATGGTCTGTAAGAAAACCAATAACTCGCTTACAGATTCTTTAGCTGCATTCTTGCCGGGCTTGGTGAGTGTGTAATATTTACGCGCACGCTTGCCTATAAATACTTCTTCAGAGATGATGAGGCCATCAGCTTCCAACTTGTGCAGGGCAGGGTAGAGGGAACCTTCTTTGACCAGTATCCTGTCACCGCTCATCTCCTTTACCAGTTGGGTGATCTCGTAGCCATACATGCGATTCTTTTCTTCAAGCAGGCGAAGAATGATGGTGCCAAGTGTACCTTTTAATAATTCTGTCTGACTCATAGTTTAGTGTTGCATCGGTTAACAATACATCACAAAGCTATGTATTAATTTTGAACTGACAAATTTATTCAAAAAAAAGTGTCCCGGAATACGGGACACTTTTAAAGTAGCTGCGTGTTTTGGTGCTTAAACAGCTCTTTTCTTATCAGTTTTGCTTAAGTAATAAGCGGGTAGAAACAGGAAAATAAAGATGCCAAGTGATGTAAGCAATAGCGCCATACGCCAAGGCCAATGCAGTACCATGAATGGAATGGTCATACTCATGACCATGCCGCTTATCAGGCCGAAGATCACTTGCAGGTTCTCAGGGGCCGTTTTGGTTGTTTGTATTTTTGGTAACAGATAAAGAGGAAGAAATATTAAGCAGAGGCCCTCTGAACTGAATATTAATAAGGGTGCGCCTCCCGGCCAATGCTGGACAATAAACAGCAAAGAAATACTCATGACCATAGCGATGAGGAGGCCGAAGATAATTTGCAGGTTTTCAATGGTGCTTTTGCTTCTTTTTACTTTTTGTAACAGGAATACCGGCAGAAAAATAAAGCTAAGTAACGCAGCGCCAATGACAAAAAATAAGGTCCCTCCAGGCAAGTGGAGTATTTTAAAGAATATGCCTAAGCTGGTCAATGTTATGGTGAAAATGCCCAGGACTTTTGTAAATCGCTTCATGAATATAATTTAGGGGTTAAAGGATAGTATCTTTTACCGCAACTGCAAGCAGTAATCGATACGACTCAAAACTATAAATTAATTCGGAAATAGGTATTGCTATAAAAAGAAAAGTGTCCCGAAATGCGGGACACTTTTATAAAGAGGAATAGATTATTCTGTTTATACGCTGAACTTGATGCCCTGTGCCAGAGGGAGTTTTGTGCTCCAGTTGATGGTATTGGTCTGGCGGCGCATGTATGCTTTCCAGCTATCCGAT
>CAYZKL010000077.1:404-17800 GCA_964478855.1 uncultured Flavipsychrobacter sp. | reverse complement strand
ACTGATGTAATTACCGGAGAACATGCTGTTAGCACCTATGTAACCAAGGCCAAGAGATTGTTTACCCAACACCCTTATGTCGGTTCTTTTTACCGGTGGTGTGTAGCCTTCATCTGCCATTACCAAACATTGTTCCTTAGCTTCAGATAATACACGGTTGCGGGATACAACAACTATATCTCTACCCTTACGCAGGTAACCATAGTCAAACGCTTCGTATGCAGATGTAGATACTTTAGCCTGACCTACTGTAAGGAAACGATCTCTGAAATTATTCAGCTCAATATCTCCTTCCTGCAGCTCATCGCTCAGGCGCAGCGCAAACTCTTTCGTTCCGCCACCGCCGGGAATAAGACCTACGCCAAACTCCACAAGGCCCATATATAACTCGGCATGTGCTACAACCTTATCTGAGTGCAGACACATTTCGCAGCCACCACCCAATGCAGCCATATCCAGCTCATCATATTCCTGCTCTACCGCCAGCATAAAGATCATGGCTACATTGGCACCGGCACTAAAGTTGGCTCCTTCATTAGAAATGACCAGACCCTTATATTCTTTCTCAGCGAGATCTATTGCCTTGTTGATCCCTTCCAATACTTCGCCACCAATGGCGTTCATCTTGGTATGAAATTCCAGATTAAGGATACCATCACCAAGATCAGTAATAGTAGTACCACTGTTTTTCCAGATGGTATTAGTGGCCCTTATATTATCGAGCAATATGAATGATTCTGTACCCGGTATCACCTTGTAAGACTTAGAAGCTATATCATAATAGAGCTTCTTACCATCTTCTACTTTATAGAACGTAGTGAAGCCTGCGGCCAACATATCATATACCCACTGTGCCGGCCTGCGACCTGCAGCTTCCATATCTTTAGCCGTGTTAGCAACACCCAGTGCATCCCATGTTTCAAAGCCACCCAACTCCCAACCAAAGCCTGCCTTTACCGCATCATCTATCTTGTAGAAGTCATCAGTTATCTCGGGTATGCGATTGCTGGCATAGGCAAATAGCGCATAGAAGGTATTGCGGTAAAAATCACCTGCCTTATCCTTAGATGCAACTAATGTCTTTATCCTGGTGCGCAGGTCATCTATATTCTTAGCCGCTTCCAATGAAGCAAACTTTACCTTTTGCGAAGGCTTGTATTCCAGCGTCTTCAGATCCAATGCAAGGAATACTGTCTTGCCATCTACCTTATCTTTCTTAAAGAAACCTTGATTTGTTTTACTGCCCAGCCATTTGTTCTCCAACATTTTTGTAATAAATCCCGGAGTCTGGAATGTTGCCTTCTCTTCATCTAACGGCACATTGGTAGTAAGGCCATTGGCAACGAGTACCAATGTATCTAAGCCCACCACATCACTTGTTCTGAACGTAGCCGACTTAGGGCGGCCAATAACCGGCCCTGTAAGCTTATCCACCTCTTCAACGGTCATGCCCATCTCTTCTACCAGGTGCAATACATGCATCATGCTGTATACGCCTACCCTGTTGCCAATGAAGGCCGGTGTGTCTTTAGCCAGTACCGTGGTCTTACCCAGGAACTGCTCACCATATAGCATTAAGAAGTCAGTGACCTCTTTAGCTGTATCTACTGTTGGTATGATCTCCAGTAAGCGGAGGTAGCGGGGAGGATTAAAGAAGTGTGTACCACAGAAGTGCTTTTTGAAATCTTCACTTCGGCCTTCGGCCATTAAATGAATTGGAATGCCCGAGGTATTGGATGTAATGAGCGTTCCGGGCTTTCTATATTTTTCTACCTTTTCAAAAACCTGTTGCTTTATATCCAGGCGTTCTACCACTACTTCTATTGTCCAGTCGCAGGTGACTATGTCTTTAAGATTGTCGTCAAAATTGCCGGTAGTAATTCTCCTGGCGAATGACTTCCTGTAGATGGGTGAAGGATTGGACTTCAGCGCAAAGTCGAGCGCGTCGTTCACAATCTTATTGCGGGCCTTTTTGTCGCCTTCCGGTGCATCTTTAGGTACAATATCGAGCAGGAGCACTTCCACGCCAATATTGGCGAAATGACAGGCTATTCTGCTGCCCATAACGCCGGAGCCAAGTACTGCTACTTTCTTAATTTTTCTGTTCATTGCTATATCGGTGCTTATTGAGGTTTAACTATTTGAATGGACATAAAACACCAGCGCATTTTATGCTTCATAAATGTAGGCAGGTTTTTCGCCGTTACAAAGGGCGGGAATTCGGTTGTATTGGTCAAAAAGTCGGAAAAGTGTAGGTGAATCGGTTTCCGGGAAAAAGCGCAAAGAGGTGTTGCCATGGGTAACGGAGCGCTAATGATCTGAGTATCATGTTTTATTATGTACAAACTCTGATTTGTAAGTATTCGACTAGTCTGGCTGATGTGGAAGCACTTAATTTTAAGTTGATTTATTAAATTTGTCTGTGGCAACGCCCACTTTTAAAAAACTAAAATCATGAGAGCAATTAATACATGGATCAACTTCAATGGAAATGCTGAAGAAGCATTCACTTTCTACAAGTCAGTTTTTGGCGGAGAGTTCACAAAGATCACTCGCTTCAAAGACTTGGCAAGCGATGAATTTCCTGTGCCGGAAAACGAAGCAAATAAACTAATGATGATCGCTTTGCCCATAGGCAAACACAATGTGCTAATAGCCAATGATGTTCCGGAATTTATGGGACCTGTAAACGAAAATGAAAACAGGTCTAAAATATCCATTAGTGCGGAAAGCCGTGAAGAAGCAGAAAGGATCTTTAACGAGCTCTCTGCAGGTGGTAGTGTCGAAGGGCCTATTGACGACAGTCCCTGGGGTACATACGCCGGCATGTTCAGAGACAAATATGGAATTGAATGGATTGTGGAATTTGACCCGAACTATCCCGGGTAAATTTAACCGAAAAAACAGTTCCACCACATGGAGCCTTAGCTTTCATAATGGTATAAGGCATCGGTTGCACTTCTCTCCCTAGGCCTGTTAAACTACGTTTAACAGGCTTTTTTATATCTTCTTGATACTGATATTCTGGTTAACTCAAATAAAATGAGCTTGGCATTTTATTTAGAGTATCTTACATAAATAATATTTTATAATCAAAAAATCAACCTATTATGCACCGCAAATATTTAATAAGCGTATCATCATTCAATTGTTCACTTCTGTTGATCGGTGCGTTATTCGTACTACCCTGCCATGCTGCCTTTGCACAAAGTAAGGTGATGGCACTGGGCGTAAATATGGTAAGTGCACAACAGGCATATGTTGGAGTATACCCTCCTGAAGGAAAGGGTACAATTAAAAAGGTGCTTTCACTGAATGATGACTTACCATCAGGCACCAAATTAGTGATACCGGGCAATACAGTTATAAAACTAAGATCACGTGGTGGTGAGCAGAACATCCGTTCGGTAAATAATAAAGAATATGAATACCGGGTAGACTATGAAGCAAAAGGTGAACTGCACACCATAAAAGGAAATGGAGCTGAATTAAAGAACATAGTGAGCCCTAATAATGGTGTTGGGTATGCTTACCGCAATTCGAACGACAGGGGCACAACCGCAGCTAGCAAGCACACCGAGTTTACGTTTGCCGATAACAGTCAGGGCGATAACGACAAGGCGGCGATAGCTACGCAGGAAGGGGCAATAGTAATTACTGATGAAGTGCCGATAACGATAAACGGGCAATTTGTGACCAATAATATTGATGGCGAGAAAAGTTCAAAAACTGTTTCTTATGACCAGGTAGCCGGAGAAAAATTTATTTCGACCAATTCGTCAATAGAATACAATAGCCTTGATGATGCACTGGCTAAAATACTGGGCGATAACCAAAACTCACGGAAAGGCATTACTGCCAGGAATGCAGACCTGATGTGCTTGGGGCATTTGTATATGGCCAAGGGCCAACCCGCAAAGGCACTGGAAGCTTTTTCACTTGTTCTGAATTATTACCAGGTACAATATGGCGATGGTTCGGTGAAAACGATCAATGTGATGATGTTCACAGCCGAGGCATATTTAGCATTGAATGATCCTGAAGGAAGGCAACTGGCTGTAGATTGCGTAGGCTGGCTTACAAAGGACCTCAAAGAAATAGACAGGGAAAGGGCCTACTCACAAAACGGCAACCTGTTTTGTGCAGAATATGCCGAAAAATGCAAGTTCATAGCATGGGGTTATAAAGCACTGGGTATGGCCGCAGAGAGCGATCAATTTGCAAGAAAAGCAGCCATCAATTGTAATTAAAACAGACTATGCTAACACTAAAGCGACTTGCCATTTTCCTGGCCACGTTCTTCGCGGTTGTTATTATACTGTTTATAACCATCGACTGGAGAAGGATTGACAACTACCTGGTGAATAAGGTGAACAGATTCTCAGGCAAGGAAGAGACGCTGGACAGATCATTGGTATTCGTAAACCTGGAAACGCCCAAAACCGGCAACGAAGGCGAAGATTTTAGGAAGGCAAGACAGAACATGGCCCTGTTCCTGAACAGGATCGCAAATGCCGGCATCAATAAAACCCCGCCTAAAGGTATATTGCTTGATTTTTGGTTCCACAGTGACACTACAGAACTGGAAGGAATAAGGGTGGCACTAAAACGATTAAAAGACCTTAAGATCAAGGTTTACGCATCTTATAATATCAATGAGAAACATGAAAATCTCGATATAAACGAAATACAGTACGATGAAATAGATAGACTTCATGCTGCAGATATTTATACCGAATATTTATACCGGAAATCCGATAGCGAAAATGGCAGATACCATACATTCTATTATGCGGATAAAGACGTTGCCAATTACAATAGCAACATTTATCTGTATTCTAAAATGTTCGAGCAAAACGTGCTTATCGAACCATTGGTAGCGCATGTAGCAAACGACCTGGGCACATCAGGCAGTTCTGGCCATAACAAAATGCGCAACGGGTCTGTTGTACCCTATCGTTCACTGGCTGAGATAGAAAGAAAGACATACACCTTTACAGTTGCTGGAGATAGCGGTTCATTTCAACCACCGGCCGGCATTAATGAACCCATTGACCTTGCGAAGAATATCATTATAGTAGGCGATATAACCAATGACCTTATAGATATCGGGGATGGCAAAAAAATACCCGGCCCCTACATTGTGGGCTGGGCACTCAGCGACCTGCTGGATAATAACAGCGCAGTATTGCTGCCAACAGAAAACCTCTACCTGATCATCGGCATTATCCTGTTCTTCTCTGCTTTCACCGTCCTTCTCTATGCACTGATTTTCAAATATGCGAAGCGTTTGCAAACCAAACCATTGCTGGTAGCGATCCTGGCCTTTTCCGGTGCACTGATCTTACTCTTTGCCTTATACAAGACGATACTGCTATTCAATGCCGTTATCCCGATAGGGCAACCTATCGCGGCTATGCTTGCAGCTGCATTACTTGCCTGGCGTTTCGCTCATAAGTTCCTGGTTACCGGTGTGGCAGAGGGCGGACAGAAATATGACGTATTCATCAGTTATTCACACAGCCAGAGCGATTGGGTATTTAAAAACGTCTACGAGCCCTTAGCCGCTTACAGGAAGCCAAACGGAGATAAGCTCTCCATATTTTTCGACAAAAACAGTATAGGCGTCGGTGAGGCATTTACTGCTAAATACATGTGGGCGATAGTAGATACCAAGTGCTTCCTGCCAATATTCTCCGAAGATTATTATACTAAGAACCATTGCAAAAACGAAATGGATTGTGCCATGAAACGATGGGTAGAAAAGCTGGTAACTATTCACGCTATAGCGTTCTCTTTCAAAGCGGTGCCCGAGGCTTACAATTCCATCAATTACATTGATATAAACTCAAACCCTGAATTCATAGAAGACATTAAAAAACAACTGGCCGAAAAGCTATAACATACACAAGCATACTATAGAAACATCAGTTAAGAAATACTATCCAGCATCCGCTGTATGATACCGGCAAACTTCTTGCTGTTAGGCGGGTAAAGGAATGTCTTATGGTCTCCCGGTATCTGCTGCACATTTACACCCTTCAGCGCCAGTTTGCCCCAGCCGAGGTGCACAAAATCATCTACATAATACAGTCGTTTTTCAACCCTGAATAGCGTGATCTGTACATCCGCAGGTTTTAATACATAAGCATTATGGGCTGCACTGTACTTCCTGAATATCTCCTTTTCGTATTCAGTAAAAATGTTCTCCGGTACATACACCTGTGTCTTATCCCTGAACAGTACCCTGTTTACATACCCTACCTGGTACTCAAATGACTCCTTCGGGTATTTGACAAATGACTTGGTAAAGAATGGCAGCTTACGGAACTGCCGCTTTACCTTATTAAATGTTCTTACACCCTTATTGCCCGATTCTACATTATTACCAGCATAGGTATCCATAATGCCAAGGAACAGGATCTCCTTGCCCATTTCTTTCAGCTGCCTTGCTATCTCAAAAGCGAAGAACCCACCCAGCGAATACCCCGCCACCGCATACGGTCCGCTTGGGTACACTTTCAGCATATCATTGATGTATCGCGCGGCTATTCCCTCTATCGTTTGGGGTATATCTGTTTCGTGGTTCAGCCCCAGCGCCTGTATGCCATATATGGGTTGGTCTTCATCAAAGTATTCATTTATCGACTTGAACAGCAGTACATTTAGCTCGCCCCCATGTATCAGGAAGATAGGCGGTTTCTTCCCTGCTGTCTTTATCGGCACCAGGCAATCCCATCCATTCGCAGCGGTTTTCTTCAGCGGCTCATCACCTAGCTGTGCAGCCAGTTGCTCGATTGTCGGGTTATCAAACAGCGTATTGATGGTGAGCCGCTTTCCTGTTTTCTTTTCTATGGCCACCATCACCTTTACCGCCAGCAGCGAGTGTCCGCCAAGTTGAAAGAAATCATCTGCGGGATTCAGATGCTCCAGCCCCAGTGTAGCGGACCATATATCTGCCACTAGTTGTTCGTTGGTGGTGAGCGTAGTTCGTCCGCCTGCGTTTGCTGTTTCATGCTGCCTAGGTTTGGGCAGCGCACCGGTCCGGAGGTCGATGTGCTTCGGCACCATGTACGCAGGCAGCACCTCATGCAGTTGTTCTTTCCACCCCTTGGCTATTTCCTCAGGTATATGTAGCTCGTTATTGGCTAATGGCTTCCTCGCAAAACTATATATATCCTGTTGCTCAGTTCCTTTCAGCTGATACTCCGGCAGCAACAATTTTGCAGATGCAGGTATAAATACCGCATCAAACATCCCATCGGTACCATCAGTTGTCCACCTTACATGAGTATCATATTTCAGTGCTTCACCTGCTTCCCATATCACATCCGGTTGTATTCCGTTATGCGCACTCATTGCTAGCCTGCGTATATCGGCCAGTTTCGCATCAGGCTTTGCAGCATTCAATAATTGCACTAATTCATGGTCCTTAGCGGTCCTTACATTCGGAATATTATTTACCGTAACTACAGCACCCGCATTGCTCTTCAGTAGCTGTGTCAGTTGCTCCTTGTTTTGAACATCCTTCCAGTCGTAGGTAACTTTGGGCTTCACAGTTTCCACGGTTGTCGCCACATAAAGCCATACATCGTAATGGTACTTGGTCGTTTCATTCTCAGACTGTCCTTTACGTAGCTGCACATTTACCGCGCTTATTTGAGGTATCAGTTTCGGCAGCAGGTAAAAGAATGCCGGATCTGCGACAAATTCCTCTTCTATACGCACCCTGTTGGCCACCACTTCCTTAAATGCAGCGACAGACGTACTGTCTGATGCACGTTGCAGGTGATCCATGGCGTGGTACATCTCCAGCGAGTTCTTACCCTGCATATCACCTATGAAAACACAACCACCGTTTTTGAGTGCATGTACCGCCTGCTTCAGCACCCCTACCAGGTAGTCAGCATCCGGAAAATACTGCGCCACGCTGTTAATGATCACCAGGTCTGGCCGGGCATTACCTACCGCCGAAAAATCATCAGCGGCGGCTACAGCCGCTTTTACATGCTTCCACTGTTCCGGTTCCGCAGCCAATCGCTCATTGATGTTGGTAATAGCAGCCTGTGCATAATCGGTGGCTATATAAGAATCAACACCAGGTGCCAGTTCAAACATTACCTGCCCTGCCCCGCTGCCTATTTCATATACTCGTTTTGCATTCAGTTGCTTTATTCGTTCCACAGATGTCTGTAACCACTCTGCTGCCTGCTTCGTCAGCTCATCGCTGTTCATCAGGTGCTCCAGCAGCGTGCCATCTATGTTGTGGTCCGTGCCTGTCTTCTGTTTGTCCTCGGCTCCTATTTCATACAAGGTATCCCACCTGTCTTTCCACGTCGGGTTGCCTGTATTGTCCGCTGCCGCATTCATGGTTAAATAGGCCACCAGTCGTTTATCTCCCGGCACATCCTCTCTCGCCAGCACCACATTTTTCTTTACCCCTTCCAGCCCCGCTATAGCTGATTCTATTTATCCAAGCTCTATCCTGTGGCCACGTATTTTCACCTGGTGGTCTATTCTCCCCAGGCATTGTATTTCTCCGTTGGCAAGCAACTTACCTACATCTCCTGTCCGGTAAAGTTTCCCTTGCTTGCCGCTATATACATCCGGTACAAATTTCTCTGCGCTCAGTTCTGCCCTGTTCAGGTAACCATCCGCTACCCCATCACCACCTATGTATAGCTCTCCCTGCTGATTCACCGGCATTGGTTTACCATACTCATCCATTATATACACCTGTGTATTATTGATGGGCCTGCCTATGGTCAGTTGTTTATCTGTAGGTAATATTTTCTTTATGGTAGACCATATCGTTGTTTCTGTCGGGCCATACATATTCCACAACTCACTGCCATAGCTCAGCAACTTATCCGCCAGTTCCTTTGGCAGTGCTTCCCCACCCGACAGTATTTTCAGCGGATATCGCTTATCCCAGCAAGAGTCAAGTATCATCTGCCAGCTCGATGGCGTAGCCTGCATCATAGTAATGCGCTTACTTTCGATAAGGCCCAGCAGCAGCCTGCCATCTTTAGATGCATCGTTGTCCGCTATCACCAGTTCAGCACCTGCTATAAGTGGCAGATACAGTTCCAGGCCCGCTATGTCAAATGATATAGAAGTAATCGCTAGCAGTTTATCTTTATCCGCTATGCCCGGCATCGTCTTCATACTTAGCAGGAAGTTGGCCAGGTTCCTGTGAGTTACCTTTACTCCCTTAGGCTTTCCTGTCGATCCTGATGTATAAAGTACATAGGCTATATCGTTTTCATTGATCACAGGCACAGTTACCTGCTTCTGATGTTTTCCTGTCTGCAGCAATACATCTTCGATCACCAGCTCTTTTGCGGCAGTAGTGTATTTGCCTTTATAATTTTTATTGGTCAGCAGCAATGCCGCACCTGCATCTTCCAGCATAAATGCAATACGCTCGTGCGGATATTCCGGATCCAGTGGCAGGTATGCGGCACCAACCCTTAGTACCGCAAGCATGCATACTACTAGTTCCTTCGATCGGTCTGCCGATATAGCTACAATAGTTCCCTTACCTGCACCATTTGCGGTAAGCACGGCCGCAAGGCCGGCCACTTGCTCATTTAGCTGAGCGTAGCTTAGCGATGTATCATTAAATCTTACAGCGGTTTTACTTCCATATTGTCTTACCGCATCAGCAACTAAAACATTAATATTCTGTTCCGGTGCTATTTCCACTATAGGTCCGGCAGCCACCTGTACCGGTCCTTCGTTTATGCCTGCCAGGTCTGCTATTCGCTTGCCCGGTGCTGCAATTATCTCCTTTAATATCTCGTGGTAGTCGTTATGAAAAGCCTCTATGGTCGCACTGTCAAACAGGTCTGTGTTATACGACCACTCCAGCACAATGCCATCTTTTGATCCCGTAGCATTCAGGTACAGTTCAAAATTCTCGTACTCCCTCGGGTTACTGATCAGTTGAAAATCCAGCCCGTCAAAGCGAACTGCATTATCCATGCCTATATCAATGTTGAACATCACAGGCACCAGTGCTAGGCGGGATGCATCTCTTTGTATATACAGCTTCTTGATAAGCTCTCCGAATGTCAGCCGCTGATGATCATAAGCATCAAGTACTTCCTTCTTGCGTTTCTTCAAATAATCAGCAAACGACTCGTCTGGGTTTATCCTTGTCTTTAAGGGCAGCAGGTTCACACAGTGCCCGACTACATCATTCAGCCCGGTCGCTGCCTGTCCGGATGACGGCAGACCCACCACTATATCACGTTGGTTTGTCGCTCTGAATAAGAATACTTCAAATGCTGCAAGCAATGTGGTCACAAGGCTGCTACCGGCTTTAGCGCCAAGCGCTTTTAACTGGCTTACGGTATCTTTCGATAATGCATGGTCTATACGGTCACCCTTATAGCTTCTCGGCGACAGGCGTGGCCTGTCTGTAGGCAGGTCCAGTACAGGAACATTGTCCTTATACAGGTCCAGCCAGTAATCTTCTGTCTTTTTATATTCCGCACTATTTTTAAAACTTGCCTGCGCCGCTGCATAGTCACTTATCTGCGCTGCAGGTTCTAATGACAACTTCTCTCCCCTGCTGTAAGCATTATACAGCTTACTCAGGTCCTCCAGTATCACACCCGTAGACCACCCATCCCCTATTATATGATGCTTGATAATAGTAAAATAATAGCTTCGCTCACCTGTCTTGTGCAGGAACACCTTGAACAGTGGCCCCTTCTGCAGGTTAAGCGCAGTATTCATCTCACGCTTCAGGAAGGAACCAAGCAGCGCAGTCTTCTCCTATTCGCCCTTCCCTGAAATATTTTCAACGTCAAGGTTCACCGGGCAATCATTATAAATGATCAGTGTTTCACCATTCGGGCTTATTGTGGCCCTCAGCGCTTCATGTCTTCGCACCACTTCCTCCAGCGCTCTGCCGAATGCGTCAATATTTAATTCACCTTGTATTTTTAAGGAAACAGACTCATTATATGATAAGTTGGCATCATCACCCCCAATCACACACGACAGCCAAACCTCTCTCTGAGGTTCGTTTGTAAACGTGATCTTTTGTATCTCGCGCTCCCCTGCAAAAGGGTCATGGTCAACCGGTATAAAACTCGTCATCTTACGCTGCTATATTGAATTAACTACTTGTAAATATTTACCTGGGTTTTGTTCATCCTTTACAAACCACGCCGGATTCCCGTCTTTATCTTTCCCCAGTCGTGCATGCAATACTGGTGGCACATTCAGTTGTTTATATACATCGGGTGCCGCATGCTCGTATTCCGGTATCAGCCCCACAGCTTTCAGCTCAGTAAGGCTCTCTTCAAAGCACTTAATGATCTGCTGAATGTCTGCATCACTATGGGATGCTGTCAGGAAGCAGGGGAATCCTTCTATGATATGTATTCCTTTGTACCGCATCAGAGCAAAGAACAACTCCATGTATGGGTACTCTTCCAAAAACCTCATTCGCCATAGCGACCCGAACTGCGCAATGAATATCGGCACTTTCAGCCTCCTGCATATCCCGTTTATGGTGGTAGCAATGTACAGCCCGTTTGCATTCAGTTGTTCCTGCAGCTGCGGTCCTGCGTCTCTCAGGTAATTCAGCGATGCCTTGGCCGCTGCCAGCGCCAGCGGGTGACGAACAAATGTTCCGGCAAAATAAGTAACTCCCACTTCCGGTATCGATTCATCACCATACTGCCATGTTCCGCCATCCAGCGCATCCATATATTCCCGCTCACCTGCTATAATACCGATAGACAATCCGCCGCCTACTACTTTACCATACGTACCGATATCTGCCTTTATACCAAACATCGCCTGCACACCACCCGGGTGAAACCTGAAACCTGATATCACTTCGTCAAATATCAATACGGTCTTGGCAGCCTTAGTTATGGTCCTTAATTGTTTAAGGAATTTTATTGGCTGAAAATCACAGCGCCTGCTCTGTATCGGTTCCACCAGCACAGCCGCTATCTCATGGGCTCGTTCTTCTATTATCCTTAGTGTCTCCTCGGTACCGTATTCCAGTATCAGCATATTCTGTACAGCTTCCGGCATTATGCCGGGTGCCGCAGGATAGGTCTTTAATTTTTTACTGCCACGTGCTATTACCTCATCGGTGATACCGTGATACGATCCCGCAAATGCCACTATGATCGATCTGCCTGTCACCGTCCTGGCTATACGCATGGCGCCTATCACTGCCTCTGATCCCGTATTGCACAATGCCGACCGGTCAAAATTGGTGAACTCGCAGATCATCTTACACACCTCTCCGGCCAGTTCATGCTGCGGTCCTATTTCATATCCTCTTTCTACCTGGTCTATCAGCGCATCTTTCAGCACATCAGGCTGGTAACCCAGCAGGTTCGACCCGAACCCGTTGAGAGCGTCTATGTATTCATTGTTATCAATATCCCATAAGCGGCTGCCCTTCGATCTTTTCACTACTATCGAATACACCATTTCTTTCGTTGCCGGCCGAAAACCGGACACCACTCTCGGATCTGCCATATATGGCCTGTGCTGTTGGGTATATGCTTTACTGGCTTTGGTCTTTTCATTATACCGCAATATGAACTCAGCAAGGTATTGCTGCTGTTCGGCATTCAGCAGCGCCGATTGTTTTTCTATTCTCGCCGCTGCGCCAAATGGTTTCTTTATTTCTATTTCTTCCTCCGGTGTCAGGTCTGCTGTAGCAGCTGCCTGCCTGCTTTTCTGTACTGTATTAGCCTGCAATGCATCTGTCGGCAAATGGGCATCCAGGTGATCTGTTAGCAAGGTTATTGTACCGAGATCCTCATTCAGTTGCCGGAATGTTATCGG
This sequence comes from uncultured Flavipsychrobacter sp., assembly GCA_964478855.1. GTDB lineage: Bacteria > Bacteroidota > Bacteroidia > Chitinophagales > Chitinophagaceae > Nemorincola. The sequence goes on along the minus strand of CAYZKL010000077.1, from coordinate 4,969 downwards.
CAGGGAAAACTGCTTCTTAAGCATCAGGGCTACCTGTGTCAGCAGCAAGGAGTCCAGGCCCATCTCTATAAATGTCGTATCCGGGCTCACATCAGCCAGTTCAAAACCCGATGCATTCTCAAGGGTGTCTTTTACCTTACTGATCAGTTGCTCTTTCCTTGTCAGATGCGTAAACTGTTCTGCGCTTTCCGTTACTGCCGCTTCTATACTGGCTACAGCCTGTACCGTTGCTGTTTTCGGTATCGCCTCTACCCAGTAGTCCTGCTTATTAAACGCGTAGGTAGGCACATCGTGCCTTTTGCGCCTTGTCTCATTCTTATAGTATGCTTTCCAGTCAGGGTCTATACCGTTCAGCCATAGTTGCCCCAGCGCCTTCAGTATCGATATATTTGATGCCTGTTCTGTTTCCTCTTTTTCAATCGATGATATTGCAGTCACTGCTTTCCCCGCAGCCTGCTGCCTCGTCAGTGTTGCCACAGACTTACCTGGCCCTAGTTCCAGGAATAAGTTATACGAACTATCTAACAGTTGTTGCACTGCATTCCCAAAGAATACAGTCGAGCGCAGGTGCTTTGCCCAGTATGCCGGGCTGGTTGCTTCATCTGCCTGCAGCCATTTCCCCGTCACGCTCGATGCTATTGGTATCTGTGGCGCATTCAGTTGTATGGTCTTAACCACTTCTTCAAATGGTGTCACTACTTCATCCATCATGTGCGAATGAAAAGCATGGCTTGTGGACAATAGCCTGTTCAGTACCTCTTTGGCATTCAGTGTTTCACTCAGTGCGCTTATCGCCTCATCACTTCCTGCCACCACGCATAGCTGCGGGCTGTTCACAGCCGCCAGTGCTATCGTATCCGAAAGGTAGGGGCGTATCTCTTCATACCCCATTCTTACAGACAGCATACTGCCTCCCGGCAGGCTGCCCATCATACTACCCCTTGCCGCTATCAGTTTCAGCCCGTCCTCCAGAGAGAATACGCCAGCAAAGTAAGCGGAGACAAATTCACCGATGCTGTGCCCAACAAATGCTGCCGGGTTGATACCCCAACTCATCCACAGCTTACCCAGCGCATAACCTATGCTGAATAACGCTGGCTGGCTATACTTTGTATTCTTTATTTTATCTGCGGCCTGCTCATTAACCGTCTTAGGGTAAATGACATCCAGTATATTCTCTTTGAGTGTTTCCTGCAATATTCCCGCACACTCATCCATTGCGTCCCTGAATACCTGCTCTGTTTCATACAGCGACCGGCACATGTTCACGTACTGGTCACCCTGCCCCGGAAATAGGAACACCACATTCTGTGCTTTTTCCTTCAGCAGTTTTGTATTCGCTCTAAATGTTGTGCTGCTTGCCGCCTGTGCCACCAGGTCTGCCGCACCCGCTGCCACCACAAATCTCCTGTGGTTAAAATCCTTTCTTGCGGTCTGCAGTGTGTAAGCCACATCTGCCAGGTCCGCACCCTTTGTTTTGTCCAGGTAGGCGATCAGTTTATCACCATATGCGTTCAGGCTTTGTTCACTCTTCGCCGACCAGCACACCAGCTGTACCATCCTCGACGAATTCGTTTCTGGTAGTTGCTGCTCATCTTCAGTTACGATCACATGTGCGTTCGTACCACCTACGCCAAACGAACTTACACCTGCTATCCTATTCTTACTGTTCCACTCTGTCAATGCCGCATTTACATAGAACGGGCTATTCGCCAGGTCTATGTGCGGATTGGTCTTTTTATAGTTGATCGATGCAGGCAGTTGTTTATGGTACAGTGCCAGGCTGGTCTTTATAAGCCCTGTTACCCCCGCCGCCGTTGTCAGGTGTCCAAAGTTGCTTTTTACTGATCCTATTGCGCAATATTGCTTTTGGTTTTGGCTGCCGAATGCCAGTTGCAGCCCTTCTATTTCTATCGGGTCGCCCAGCGGTGTTGCGGTGCCATGCGTTTCTATATAGCTGATATCTGCTGGTACTATACCTGCATCATCTATCGCCATACCTATTGCAGCAGCCTGCCCTTCGGCACTCGGCGCTGTAAAACTACCCTTGCCGCCGCCGTCATTGCTGAGGCCCACTCCCTTTATCACTGCTATTATGGTATCGCCATCTCTTATCGCTTCGTCTTTGCTCTTCAGTAGTACCACCCCGGCCCCATCACTGAATACCGTACCCCTCGCATCTGCGTCAAACGGCCTGCAATGTCCGTCATTACTCAGCATTGCACCTTCTTCATACACATGCCCTGAGTTCACCGGCGATACTACTGCAGCACCACCTGCCAAGGCTATATCACATTGTCCGCTCCTTATACTCTGCACCGCCTGCGCTACCGCTACCAGCGATGTGGAACAGGCAGATTGTACGTTTACCGCCGGGCCTTTCAGATCCAGTGCGTAGGCTGTTCTGCTCGCTACATAGTCTTTATCATTCAGCGTTATTACCTGGAATGCTCCTGCCTGCTGCACCAGTTCATCATGGGCCGATACATTGTTTGCATAGTAGCTGTTGAACCGGACACCGGCAAATACGCCTATTGTGCCGTCATACATACCAGGCACATAGCCACCTTGCTCCAGTGCTTCCCATGCTATCTCCAGGAATATCCGCTGCTGCGGGTCCATCAGTGCAGCCAGCTTAGGGCTTATGTCAAAGAAACCCGCGTCAAATCCCTTCACATCACTTACTATACCCCTTGCCTTCACATAGTCAGGGTTGTTCCTCATTGCTTCAGGTATGGTCACATCCAGTTCATGGTCCTCAAAGAACGATGTCGTTTCCCTGCCTTCTTTCAGCACTGCCCATAGTTCCTCTATTGAGTTAGCGCCCGGAAACCTGCCTGACATACCGATGATGGCTATATCACCGTTCTCAGCCCGTTTGTGTGTTCTTGTTTTTTTCACAGCGGTCTTTCCGTCCAGGTATGCGGCAAGGTCTTTCAGCTTCGGGTACTGAAATATCTTTACTACAGGCACTGTTAGTCCGTGCCTTGTGTTCAGCAGCATTGCTGCCTGTACCGCCATCAGCGATGTCCCTCCCAACTCAAAAAAATTATCATCCGCACCTGCTCTGGCCACGCTCAGCAGTTCCCTCCATAGTTCAGACAGCAGTTGCTCTGTGGCACTGCCGGGTGCCATGTAGGCATTGGTCAGCAGTGTCGATGCATCCGGGTTCGGCAATGCTTTCTTATCTATTTTACCGTTGGTGAAGAAGGGCAGCTCGTCCATAGGCACCAGCAATTGTGGTACCATATATCCGGGCAGCTTTTCCTCCATGTAGGCTATTATCGCTTTTCTATCATACCCATCTGGGCATACCACATATCCTACCAGTCGTTTATCGCCATTACTGCCCTCTCTTCCCAGCACTACACTTTGCTTTACGCCCGGTGCCTTTTGCAGTATGTTCTCTATCTCGCCCAGTTCTATCCTGTAGCCTCTTATCTTCACCTGGTCATCTATCCTTCCCAGGAATTCTATATCACCATCCGGCAGCCTCAGCACCAGGTCACCGGTACGGTACAACTTTGATGTATCATCATTGTCGAATGTATTTCTTACAAACCTTTGTGCGGTCAGCTCCGGCCTGTTCAGGTATTCCCTCGCCACGCAGGCACCTCCTATATACAGCTCCCCTTCTTCCGCTTCTTTTCCGTCCTCATTTACTATATATACCCTGGCATCGGTAAATGTTTTACCTATCGGTATTGTATGCCCGTAGTCTGTTGTATCATGTATCTCATGCAGCAACTGCCCCACTGTGGCTTCTGTCGGCCCATAGTGGTTCACCACTATACACTTGCGCGATGCAGCAGGTATTATGTCCCTGATCATCGATGTGTACAATGCTTCACCGCCAAACATCAGTATCTTTTTGGGCAGCAACTCTACACCATTATGAGCCAACGATTTCCAGTGCGATGGAACTATCTTTAAGCAATCTATATTGTGTGTATCAAAGTATTGGTGCACATAGGCAACATCATTATAATCCTCTCTGGAGAATAGATGCAGTTCACTACCCTGCGTCAGCGATCCGAATAAATGCGTGATCACCGAATCTGCGGCAAACGATACACCTATGGTAAATGACTTACATTCCCCGTATGGCAGTCGTGTAAATAATCCGTTGATGTAGTCCTTTATAGATCCGTGTTCTATCACCACGCCCTTAGGCTGCCCCGTCGATCCCGATGTATAGATCACATATGCCGCACTATCTTTAGTCGTAGTGATTTCGGGTGCTGTGGTTTGTTCTGCTATTACTACTGCCCAGTTATTATCGGCAAGCACCACCTGCTTACCCGCTGCCGCCGCCAGGAAACGGTTACAATTACTATCTGTTACCACTACCTTAGCGGCAGTATCATCGATCATGTATTGTATACGTTCTTCCGGGAATTCAGCATCTATTGGCACATAGGCAGCCCCTGCTTTCATTATCCCCCATATACCCACCACCATATCTATGGGCCTCTGCATACATATCGGCACAAGTGTTTCATTACCTACGCCGTCTGCTTTTAGATGGTTTGCCAGTTTGTTCGTTAATTCATCCAGTTGCCTGT
>CAYZKL010000077.1:0-394 GCA_964478855.1 uncultured Flavipsychrobacter sp. | reverse complement strand
CGATCCTACAGACCCGGTATATAGATAAATATTGCGACTATGATAAGATACAGTTGCTTCAATACCCGCTGTATCAGGATTTGAAGATAATACCTCTTACGTTTTAATTCAAATCAGTTCGAAACTTTATAATGGCTCTGAAAATTAAAAATTTGCATGTATAGACATTATAATTTGCCCCATAGATTATTCGTCTTGGGTTGCATCATTCTATTTCAGACCTTTGCTACGCAAAGCAAGAAAATTGCTTCCCGTTGCGAATTTTTCGGACTGGTTTCAATGCATGCCAAGAATCAGGTATATCAATCTACATGCTCGAACCTAACTCACCCAATACGGTCACCCCATATGGGGCCACCCTCACAACCAAACTAAAAATGATAACCAACGACTT
>CAYZKL010000076.1:12020-18354 GCA_964478855.1 uncultured Flavipsychrobacter sp. | reverse complement strand
GGTAGAATACGGCTTGTATCAAAAAAAGGATAGTTCCTATAAAACGATCATCCGGTTTGAAGAGAAGGATGTCGCAATGGCCAGTTTCCAGGAGTGGATGGAGATACTTGCACTGCTGGAAGCAGGGACCCAAACGACAATACTGGAAGCAGCACGACGCCAGTTTATGAGGCTTAAGTGGGACAAAGGGTCGTTTGCACATATCAACATGCCGCTCTACACAAAAAACGATACTCTGATCATCTTTGACTTCTTTAAAAAGAAGATCCTGTTGTATAATTCAGATGGGAACCCGATAGGCAATACCCCTATCAGTTTTGTTTGGAAGCAATCGCAGCAATTCAGGATACTGAAAGATGATGCTACCGGCAGATTCTATATACACAGGTACGACAAACAGGACATTCAGACCATTGAAGAACTGGATATAAACAACGGCACCACATCAGTGAAGATGCCTGTTGGCAAGCCATTTGCCGAAGATGTAAAAATACACGACAATAAATTGTACTTCCTGTGGCAGGATGGCCGTAATGCTGCCACGAGGCAAATATTCACTCAAGGCCTCACTAACTAAAAGTGCCCCGCTAGCGGGGCACTTTATTATTTTTCACTAAAGCCGGTTTATTATGCGTTTACCAAAGTATCCAATACCTGGTTCATGCTACGCACAGCCTCAGCTGATTTATTGAACGCTTCCTGCTCTTCAGCATTCAACTTGTAGTCTATTATCTTTTCCCAGCCGTACTTACCTATTACTACAGGTACGCCCAGGCAAATATCCTTCTGGCCATACTCGCCATCAAGCGCTACGCAGCAAGGGAATACTTTCTTTTCGTTACGGATGATGGACTCAACCAATGCAGCACCTGCAGCACCCGGAGCATACCATGCCGATGTACCCAACAGTTTGGTAAGAGTTGCACCACCTACCATTGTATCAGCAGCTACTTGTTTCAGCTTTTCGGCGCTGAGCATATTAGATACCGGCGTACCGTTAAGCGTAGCAAGGCGAGTAAGTGGTATCATAGTAGTATCACCATGTCCGCCTATCACTGTAGCATGCAGGTCATTAGGAGAGCATTGCAGTTCTTTCTGCAGGTAGCATTTGAAACGTGCGCTATCCAGGATACCACCCATACCTATGATACGGTGTTTCGGCAGGCCTGTAGATTTCAATGCGAGGTAGGTCATCGTATCCATAGGATTTGATATCACCACTATTATCGCATTTGGAGAGTACTCCAGTATGTTCTTGCAAACAGTTTCTACGATACGTGCGTTAGTGCCTATCAGCTCTTCACGTGTCATACCCGGTTTGCGGGGAATACCTGATGTGATCACCACAACATCAGAATTAGCAGTCTTGGTATAATCGTTAGTAACGCCGATCACGTTAGTATCGAAACCTAACAACGATGCGGTCTGTGTAATATCAAGTGCCTTACCTTCGGCAAAACCTTCTTTGATATCCACTAATACCAGTTCTTCAGCCAGTTCTTTGCGGGCAATGTTGTCTGCACAGGTAGCGCCTACAGCACCGGCACCCACTACGGTTACTTTCATTTATTTATGTTTTTATCGGGTGAAATAATTAAAAATTAACGCCGCAAAGATAGTAGTTTTCCGTTTTAGGTAAGGGTTTTTACTAATGATATTCATCATGCATTACTATATAATTTTTCAATGATTCACGTTATCAATGTATAAAATATATACATTATATAATTATAAAGTAACAAAGTTAAAATAAGGCGAAAGCCTATCTGAACATCCCGCCAATCAATATCTTTACGAAGCTATTACTACATATGAAACTGACCTCTAAGAACTCCATTACCCTATATGCCATCGCTGTAATAAGCCTTTCTGCCTGCCACGAGAAAAAGGCGGAACAACAAAGCAAAGGCCGCTCTAATACGCTGGCAGCCGAAGGATATGTTGTTCGCCCGGAACAATTTGATAATGATTATACAACCAGTGGGTCATTGCTGCCTAATGAAGAGATACAGTTACTATCTGAAGTATCGGGAAGGGTTACCAGCATCACATTTAAAGAAGGGGCTACTGTAAAGAAGGGACAGGTATTGCTGAAAATATACAATGATGATATAAAGGCACAGGTACAAAAACTACAGGCACAACGCGAACTGCAGGTGAAGATTAAAGCCCGCCAGGCCGAATTGCTGAACATAGGTGGTATAAGCAAGCAGGATTACGAAACTACAACAACACAGATACAGTCTATAGATGCTGATGTGGCTTTTGCAGAGGCACAATTAAGGAAGACGACAATAATTGCCCCATTTGACGGCAGGATAGGCATACGAAACGTAAGTGTGGGTGCTGTGATCACACCTGCGACCGTTATCGCAACATTGCAGCAGACCCGTACGCTTAAAATGGATTTCACCTTACCGGATCAATACCGGAAAGAGATCACTAACGGGAAAAAAGTAGAATTTACCGTAACCGGATCGCTCGATACTTTCATGGCTACTATCAGCGCTATAGAGTCATCGGCAGATGCTGTGACCCGTACACTAAAGATAAGAGCAATGATAAACAATGAGAACAACAGGCTGGTAGCAGGTTCTTTTGCACATGTGATCATTCCTTTCGAAAGCAGCAAGAACGCCCTGCTTGTTCCATCTCAGGCGATCATACCAACCACACGTGATAAAGAAATAGCAGTAGTAAAAGAAGGTAAAGCAAAGTTAATACCGGTAAAAATAGGCGCACGCACAAATGACAAGGTGGAAGTATTGCAGGGATTGAGCGCTGGCGATACGATCATTACAACAGGTATCATGCAGGTAAAGAACGGCATGACTGTGAAGATCACTAAAATGAATACAGGAGCAGCACTCTGATACTAATTTACTTTTTCACCAGTTGGTTCTCCAGTTCCAGCAATATCGTTTCATTCACCTTCACATTATAAGCGGCGGTAAACAGTGTACCAAGGGCAGCAACATAATCATTCTCAGCCTGCCTGATCTCTAATGTAGTTCCTGCGCCCAATCTGAACCGGGCTTTCTGCACATCAAGATTTTCTTTTGCATATCCTATACTCTCAGTAGCGATCTTATAAGATGCTATTGCAACCGTATAATTTCGCCATGCAGTGCGGTACTGCCTGCCCAGCAGTGTATTTTGTTTTTCATAGATCAGGTCATCCTTCATTGCCTGCAGCGATGTAAGTGTCGCCTGCCTGCGCAGGTTACCACCCTGGAATACAGGCACACTCAATGTAAGTGTACCACTTGGCCCATAGCTTTGGCTGTATAAGGTAAACCCTGTAGCATTGGTTGTACGTGAATAGTTATACCCCCCATTAAAGAACAATGATGGCAGAAAATATGTTTTAGCTACGTCCGCATTCATGTGCGACAATTCTGCATTGTACCTGTAGGTACTTAGCGCCAGGTTTACCGCTGCCAGTCTTTCTTTATCTACCGGCTGCAACTGCGTATTCAACGGCAGGCTGTCATCTACAAGATAGGTACGTTCAGCCTGTTCACCCATCAGCACACTAAGCGAATCGGACGCCTGCTGTAAAGTGGCTACATAACTTAACGAATCGGACCGGCGGGCATTATAATCAACCCGAGCCTGCAGGTAGTCAACTTTAGCACTTGCACCGGTTTCAAATTTAGCGTATGATATCTGCATCCTGGCTTTTGCAAGGGCCAGGGCGGTATCTATAGCCACCAGTTGTTGTTGCTGCCATACTACCTGTGCATATGTCTGTATGGTGCGCGATACCATTATCTGCATCTGCGCCTGCAGTTGCACCTGCGACAGGGCTTCCAGTTTATCTAATTGTTTCTTTACAATGAACATCCGCCCGCCATCAAATATGGTCCAGCTCACCTGCAGGTTAGGATTGTAGTTAACACTTTTAGCATTCGGGTTGTTCTGAGAGGACCCGTTAGAAAGATCGCTCTCAACATTGCTCAGGCTCTCGGAAGCATTAAGGTTTAATGCCACATTCGGTGAGAAGCCTGCATTACCCAATGTATTGTTCCTTGCGGCCTGCTGAGTAGATACAATGGCTATGTTTATGTCGAAATTACGTTTCAGGGTGCGGGCGATTGCATCCTGCAACGTAAGCCGCTCCTGTGCAACGACAGTGCCGGAAACAAACATCAACAATATGGCTAAATGTCTTTTCATGATGGCTCTGCTTCAGTATCTTCTATTGGTTGCTGCGCTTTCGTTTTTCTGCGCGATAAATAAGAATAGATCACCGGTACGATAAATAAAGAAAGCACCAATGAGAACATAACACCGCCTACAATAACGATACCTAGTGGCTTACGGCTGGTAGAAGCCGCACCTAAAGACAGCGCAATGGGCAGTGCACCAAATACCATAGCAAGGCTTGTCATTAATATAGGGCGAAGACGCATAGTGGCCGCCTCTATAACTGCATCCGCCTTTTCCGCTCCTTTCTCTCTTATATGATTTGCATACTCTACTATCAATATACCATTCTTTGTTACCAGGCCTATCAGCATGATCATACCTATCTGAGAAAATATATTGAGCGTCTGCCCGAACAGGCCAAGCGAAACCAACGCCCCTGCCAAGGCCAGCGGTACGGTAAGCATGATAATGAGCGGATCCATAAAACTATTGAACTGTGCGGCAAGTATCAGGTATATAAGTGCCAGTGCCAGAAGGAATGCGAATGAAGTATTTGATGAGCTCTCTACATAATCGAGCGATGAGCCTGCAAGCGTAGAGTTAAAGCTTTCATCAATGACCTTTTCCTTTTTCAGCTTATCAAAAATGGCCTGCATGGCTGCTATACCATCACCAATCGTTTTGCCGGGGGCAAGGTTGGCAGATATCGTTGCGGACTTAAACCTGTTGAAGTGGAATATCTTGGATGGGCTTGTTGATTCTTTGATCTGCACTATATTGTCTATCGTGATCAGCTGCCCGTTCTTGGCCCGTACATAATATTGGGTCAGATCAACAGGAGCATCCCTGTTGCCACGAAACACCTGCCCGATCACCTGGTACTGCTTGCCGCTGATGGTGAAATACCCCATCCTGCCATTGCTCAGGGCAAACTGTAGCGTCTGGGACACATCATTGATGGAGATGCCCATTTCTGATGCCTTAGCCCTGTCCATAGTCACAGACAATTCCGGCTTGTTGAATTTCAGGTCAACATCCACACCCTGGAAAGTTTTATCTGCATTCGCCTCGTCGAGGAACCGAGGCAATACCTTCTCCAGCTTTTCGAAATCGATATTCTGAAGCACGAATACTACAGGGAATGCACTGCCACCACGCTGCACCGCAATAGTCTGCTCTTGTATAGGAAATGCTTTACCGAAATTATACTTCTGCACACTTTTACCCAGTGCCTGCACTATCTCTTCCTGGCTGCGGTCCCTGTCCTTAGGGTCGGCAAGCCTTACATTCACCATACCGGTATTCACTGATCCGCCTGATGAACCGGGAGCCGTGAGCGAAAGAACAACCTGTTTTTCAGGCACACTGTCTATCACAAGGTCCACAAGGTTATCCATGTAGTTATCCATGGCATCATAAGCAGTACCCTCGGGTGCCGTTACCTGTAGCCGGAATCGGCTCCTGTCTTCGCGCGGAGCAAGTTCGCTCTGCATGCCCCTGCCTATAAGTATAATGAGCAGGAACGAACCAAGTATTCCGCCTATAGCTACCCAGCGGTGCTTCATGATCCATTGCAGCCCGCGCTTATAACGGCTCTCCATCCCCAGGAAGAATGGTTCTGTTTTTACATAGAACTTGGAAGGCTTGTGCACGTCCTTGGTCATCAGTACATTCAGCACAGGAGTAAGCGTCAGCGATACGAAAGCCGATATCAATACCGCACCTGCTACCACTATACCAAACTCCCTGAACAAGCGCCCCGTAAAACCCTGTAAGAATATGATGGGCAGGAATACCACTGCAAGTGTGATAGAAGTAGAAATGACCGCAAAGTATATCTCTTCACTACCCTCTTTGGCAGCTCTATGCTTATTCATACCCTGCTCTATCTTCTTAAAGATATTCTCAGTGACCACTATGCCATCATCTACCACAAGGCCGGTTGCCAGCACTATTGCGAGCAGACTGAGTATATTAATGGTAAAGCCCATTACATACATAATGAAGAATGCACCTATCAGGCTTACAGGTATATCTATCAGCGGACGGAAAGATATGAGCCAGTCACGGAAGAACAGGTAGATGATAATGATCACCAATGCAAATGCGATCAGTAATGTTTCTTCTACCTCCGATATAGACTTTTTAATGAACGATGTGGTATCAAGGGCTATATCTACTT
>CAYZKL010000076.1:0-12010 GCA_964478855.1 uncultured Flavipsychrobacter sp. | reverse complement strand
GGGAATGTCCTTTTTAAGTTGTTCAAAACGTTTATAGAACTCATCAGATATGGCTACATAGTTGGATCCCGGCTGAGGAATGACTGCGAGTGCCACCATGGGCACGCCACTCTCTTTCAGTTGCGATTCTTCATTGGCAGGACCAAGTACTGCCTCACCTATATCAGACAAGTGAATATCCACACTGTCCACGTTCCTGATAATAAGGTTATTAAAATCCTTCTCTGTGTACAACCGGCCCAGTGTACGTACGGACAACTCTGTACTTGCTCCCGATATCTTACCTGCAGGCAATTCTACATTTTGCCTGTCTAATGCGGCCTGCACATCACCAAAGGTGATACCATATCCCGCCATCTTCAGCGGATCGAGCCACAGGCGCATGGAGTATAGCTTCTGGCCCCATACCTGTATGCTGCTCACACCGGGTATGGTCTGCAATCGTTCCAGCAACACATTCTCCGCATAGTCTGTCAGTTCCAGCGGGTTCTTGGTATTGCTCTGCACCGTCATGGATATGATGGGACTTGAACTGGCATCAGCCTTGGTTACTACCGGTGCGGCATCTATATTCTGCGGCAGGCTCTTCAGCGACTGCGATACCTTATCCCTAACATCATTGGCTGCTGCTTCAAGATCAACTCCCAGGTCGAACTCGACACTGATGTTACTTGATCCCTGCGAACTGGTTGACGATACGTTCTTGATCCCTGATATCCCGTTGATCGATTTCTCTAGCGGCTCTGTGATCTGCGACTCTATTACATCAGGGTTTGCGCCTGCATAACTCGTCTTTACATTGATGATAGGCGGATCTATGGAAGGATAATCCCGGATACCCAGGTATTTAAAGCCGATGCCACCAAATACCACAATGATGATATTCAGCACAATGGCTAGTACCGGGCGACGCAGAGATAGTGATGGCAGGCTCATTTATAGTGTAGTCATATCAAATATACTCCGTAAACTACCATAAATACCATGCTCAGAAGTATGTGGCTCCTATAATAACATACAATATATTATTTCATTTAGATTATTTTCAATTGCAACCTTTAATGAAATAGGTTAAAATGCGATGTGACTATTTATTTAACAAAATCGGCGGACGAATGTTATTCTTCCATAACAACACGGAATCCGTTATAATTCAAACGTGAGTCAGGGTCATCGTAATGACGGTCGGTATTGCGGCAATCAGCAGCTCTATTATGCCACCCGCCACCTCTTACTGATTTTGTTTTCCCGGATGCAGGTCCTTTCGGATCATTGCTTGCTGAGTGTGAATAATATCCCGCATCGTACCAGTCCGCACACCATTCCAGCACATTGCCGGTCATATCATAAAGGCCGGCTGCATTGGGTTTCTTTTTACCTACATTATGGATACCATTACCCGAATTAGATGATGACCATGCTACTTCATCTATATTGTTACTACCACTATATACCACCGCTTTTTCTCCCTCATTCCACCTGGATGCATATTCCCACTCTGCTTCTGTTGGCAACCTGTATGTCTTGCCGGTAGTTGAACTTAGCCACTGGCAGTACTTATACGCATCCATCCAGCTAACATATACCACAGGCTTATTTTCCTGGTCTGAAACATACTTGATGCCGGACACATCGTATTCCCAGGTCACGTTATTCCTTTGCTCCATTTTGCCATCTTTATAGGCCCATACATTCCCGATCTTCTGAGCAGTAGTTATGTAGCCTGTGGCTTTTATGAATGCTTTAAACTCCTTCATGGTCACTTCGTACCTGCTCATATAAAAGCTGCCGATCGACACCTCATGCTGTGGCTGTTCATCCTCCTTGCCATAGTTGCTGCCCATCTTAAAGCTGCCACCTTGTATTAGTACCATGTTGCCTGATTTGACTGTAACCTGTGGTTTGGTCGCTTCTTTCTTCACTGTTTTCTGCGCAGTAGTACCAGTTGGGTTGCCGCCAATGGTAAGCGTATTGTTTTTGTAATCTATTGTGATTTTGCCCAGTTGCGAAAGTGCACTCTGGCCCATCAATAACGGAGCATCCATAGAATGAATGATCGTAGCCTTCACATTGGTCATTACAACACCGCCTATTTCTATCTTACGAAGTATCACCTTCGTGCCCTCCTCTATATCACCGCTGGCAGTCTGGTAATACTGCTCTCCTAATATATCCTTTAGAGACAGGTATCCGTTCTTGATCATGAATGCAGCTTCCAGCGCAGATAATGTAACTACATCTGCACCGGTATCCAGGAACAGCTTAAGTTTCAGGCCATTTACTTTACAGGGTGCCACGAATACATTCCCTTCCTTCTCCAGCCTGATAACAGTCTGTGCTATGCTTACAGCAGTGGCGGACAACCATGCTGCGAAGACCAGTGTATATTTCAACCATTTATGCATACCGGATCGGGAATTTCTTTATGCAAAGTAGCGTATTATTAACAAATTTTCAATACCGGCAATTCCTCAAATTACAAGCCACTTGCCAGTATTTGACATTTAAACCACTTTTTATTTATCTTTAAAAATTCAAGCAACTTTATCAGTTCACATACCTGATGGCAAAGAAACAGAACACACGCAATACCAATACAGGCGGCACTACACCGCCCAAGGCACCTGTAACACCTAAGCAACCTGTACGCAATGCAACACCTGCAGCCGAAGGCAGCTTTATGGCACGTAATGCATCGTTGCTCATCATCAGCGGCATATCGTTGCTTACGTTTTTGTTCTTTAAGTCAATACTGGATAACCAGCTGACCAACTGGGACGACCTTGGCTACATCATCACCAACCCGCTCATCAAAGACAGCTCATCGGAAGGGATAAAGAACATCTTCTCTATCAACCACCCGGTGATGGGTAACTACCACCCGCTCACTATCCTCATCTATATGATAGAGTATAGCTACTACGGGCTGGAACCATGGATCTACCACTTCAACAGCCTGATAGCGCATATACTGGTCACTATAGCTGTATTCTACTTTGTAAAGCGGCTTACCGGCAGGCTGGTAGCCGCATCGGTAGTGGCATTGCTGTTTGGTATTCACCCGATGCATGTAGAGTCTGTGGCATGGGCGGCGGGGCGCAAGGACCTGCTCTATGGCCTGTTCTTCGTGCTGTCGCTGACAGCTTATGTAAACTATATACGCGGCGGTGAGGGTAAGAAAACCATGTGGTATATCAGCACCATACTGCTGTTCACACTGTCGCTGCTGTGCAAGTCTGTGGCGGTAACACTGCCGGTCACTTTCTTTGCTATAGACTTCTTCGAGAAGCGGAAGTGGAGCTTTAAACTGATCATTGAGAAGATACCACACTTCGGGTTGTCAGTACTGTTTGGTGTACTGTCTGTGATGGCGCAGAAGGATGTAGGCGCACTGGGCAGCCTCGATGCCAAGTTCTCTCCCTTTGAGCGGATGGCGCTGGGTTGTTATGCACTCAGCAGCTACCTGGGCAAGGCACTGGTACCCGTGGGCTTAAGCAACTTCTACCCCTACCCGCTTAAGGAAGCCGATGCGCTGCCGGGCATGTACTACAGCTATGTGGCGATAGTGCTGGCATTGGCTGCTGCTATATGGTTCTTTGCACGGCGCAATAAGGTGGTGCTGTTCGGGTTTGCGTTCTTCATCATCAATATAGTGCTGCTGCTGCAGTTCATACCTGTGGGTGGGGCTATCATGTCCGACAGGTATGGGTATATACCTTACCTGGGGCTGTTCTTCATCATAGGCTGGGCAGTGTCTGAGTTCTTTGAAGATGAGCGCAAGGTACAGACCGGCAAGATGGTGCTGGGTGCTGTAATAGCTTACTGCCTGGTGCTGGGCTATGCGACCAGCGAGCGCTGCAAAGACTGGTACGACTCCATAAGCCTGTGGCGCGACAATGCCGAAAAGCACCCTGAAGCGCCTGTGGCCTACTTCTATGCGGGGCAGGAATACTATACCCGGTTCGAGGCGGCTGCTACAGCCAATGAGCGCAAGATATACGGCGACTCCAGCCTTTACCTGTTCAATATGTCGGTGCAGCGCAAGCCCGACTATATCAACCCCATCATCTGTATCGCTGAGCTGCAGCGTACCTACGGGCAGATAGATGCCGCCAAAGAGACCTACTACAGGGCCATGAAGATCAATGACAAGAACGAGAGTGTGTACCTGGGCCTGGGCGTAGTGTACAGCATCAAGCAGCAGTACGACTCTGCCGCACCGTTCTTCCGCAAGGCATTGTCGCTTAAAGCCTACTTCCCTGAGGGGCATAGTAACTACGCCAACTTTCTGGATATAGTGGGTAAGACAGACTCATCGCTGATAGAGTATGAGAAAGCCATAGCGCAAAACCCTGATGTACATATACCCTACCTCAACAGGGCCCGTATCTACCTCAGGCTGAACAAGCCCGACATGGCACTGGCCGACTACAACCGAGTGATAGCACTGAAGCCGGAGATGGGCGAAGCCTACTACCTGCGGGCAAGGGTGCTGGCACAGCAGGGCAACAAAGCAGGCGCTCTTGCCGATGCCAACAAGGCCGTATCACTCGGCTATACACAGGTAGACCAGGCATTCTACAACGGGCTGAAATAGGCCACAGTAAAGCATTTACATAGATAAGGGCCCGCAAGCGGGCCCTTATTATTTTATCCATTATTATGTACCCGTACTAGTACCTGTACATATCAGACTTGTATGGTCCTTCCTTAGGTATACCCAGGTACTCAGCCTGGTTAGAAGTCAGTTCGTCCAGCTGTGCGCCTACTTTAGCCAAGTGCAGACGGGCTACTTTTTCATCCAGGTGCTTAGGCAATACATACACCTTGTTGTCATAGTTCTTGTGGTTCTTCCACAGTTCTATCTGCGCAAGGGTCTGGTTGCTGAATGAGTTACTCATTACAAAGCTAGGATGGCCTGTAGCGCAACCCAGGTTCACCAGGCGGCCTTCAGCCAGTACTATCACTTCTTTACCATCTATGCTATACAGGTCTACCTGAGGCTTAATGGTATCCTTGGTAGTACCGTAGTTCTTGTTCAGCCATGCCATGTCTATTTCTATATCAAAGTGGCCTATGTTACAAACGATAGCCTTATCCTTCATAGCACGGAAGTGTGCTTCTGTGATCAGGTCGCGGCAACCAGAAGCGGTAACGATGATGTCTGCTTCTTTTACTGCATCGATCATACGTTTTACTTCAAAACCGTCCATTGCAGCCTGCAGTGCGCAGATAGGATCGATCTCGGTAACCATAACACGGGCACCTGCACCACGCAATGACAGCGCAGAACCTTTACCCACATCACCATAACCACCTACTACTGCTACCTTACCTGCCATCATTACATCTGTAGCACGGCGTATAGCATCTACCAGGCTTTCCTGGCAGCCATATTTGTTGTCAAATTTCGATTTCGTAACAGAGTCGTTTACGTTGATCGCAGGCATTGGCAATGTGCCTTTCTGCATACGCTCATACAAGCGGAGTACACCTGTAGTAGTTTCTTCGCTCAGGCCCTTTATGTGCTGCACCAGCTCAGTATACTCGTCCAGTACTATATTGGTAAGGTCACCACCATCATCCAGTATCATATTCAGCGGACGGTCAGCACCACCAAAGAACAAAGTCTGCTCTATACACCAGTCAGCTTCTGCCTGTGTCTGGCCTTTCCATGCAAATACGCCTATACCCGCAGCAGCTATAGCAGCAGCAGCGTGATCCTGAGTAGAGAATATGTTGCAGGAGCTCCAGCGCACCTCAGCACCCAGTGCTGTAAGTGTTTCTATCAATACAGCGGTCTGAATGGTCATATGCAGGCAACCAGCTATACGAGCGCCCTTCAGCGGCTGCGATGCGCCATATTCTGCACGAATGGCCATCAGGCCCGGCATTTCTGCCTCTGCAAGTCTAATTTCTTTACGGCCCCATTCTGCGAGGCTGATATCCTTTACTTTGTAAGGTAGTTTGAAGTCAATTTCTGAACGCGTCATTGTGCTCATATAGATGTTTTATTAAAAATGTACGCAAAGTTAAGTAATTTATGAATACGACTTACAGTATTACCACATCAAATACTGCAATACGGCAATTGTATATTCCTATTTTGTTGAAGCCTTATGAAGGGGTAAAGGTGTAAGGGATAAGGTATAAGTTGATATGTGTCAAAAATGGGCGCAATAGGTGAGTGCGAGTGCTGAGAAAGGGAGTGGTTTATCGAGATTGAGTATATCGAGCATGATATGTCGAAAATGGGGTGTGATTTTCGATATTGGACACCCCATTTTTGTGTTTTTTGCTCACCCCATTCATCTAAGTCGTTGGTTATCAATTGTAATATGGGGTGAGGGTCACCCCATATGGGGTCACCAATTGGGAGTATGGTAGATTGATAATTTCGATGTTGAAAATGGAGCATGATAAGGTGAGTGTGAGTGCGGAGGGAGAGAGCGGTTTATCGGGATTAAGTAGGTCAAACAGGATATGTCGAAAATGGGGTGCTGTTTTCAACATTGGTCACCCCATTTTGCTTTTTCCGCTCACCCCATTGATCTAATCCATTGATTATCAATTGTAGATTGGGGTGAGGGTCACCCCAATGGGGTCACCCTATTGTCTGAATCAGAATGGATGTATTATAAAATTGTTCGGCCGGCTTTAATGCTGAAATCATCCTATTCTGATCGGCGTTAGTATAAAACAAATTACTGCAAGAATGGAGTAAAAGGTGATTGCATAACAAAGGTAAGAAGCATATAAATGCGCCCCAAGACGATTTGTTTATAGGGTTATTGTGGATAAGTGCGAGTATTCTCAATTATTTTCTGACCGGAGTGCGAGCTGGCTTGATAGCCGGATTTGCAGTACGGGGAGCCGGCTGAGTTGGTGCTGTAGTAGCCGGACGCACAGGATTACCAGTTTTGATGGTGGAGTCGCTGGTGTTTCTTGGGTTACCAGGCTTTTGCGTAACTCCACGGCCAGGGGTTGGCGTTCTTTGTTGTGGTGCCGCACCTTGTGCCATAGCTGTCGTGCTGATGATGGTTAGTGCGATTGCTGAAGTGATCGTTTTTTTCATAATTGTTTTTTCTCACTCACTAATGTAGTACAAATTGGCTGAAATAGCTACTAAATTAAAAGCAAATGACCCTTAAAGTCCGTTGACTTAAATGCCACATGCATATACCTTGTTGCCATGGACATTAAGCTGAAAATAGGGCAACGAATAAAAGAATTAAGACATAGCTTGAAACTATCCCAAGAAGCACTGGCAAATAAAGCTGATGTGGATAGGACATACATGACCGATGTAGAAAATGGCCGCCGCAATATTTCTGTTGAAATCCTAGAAAAAATAATAACTGCTTTAGATGTATCGTACGCTGAATTTTTTAATTCTAAAGAATTTAAGAAATGAGCCAGGCGTATTACAGTAGCAAGGTTAGAGACTTTTTGCAAGAGAGTAATGAGTCAATCAAAATTAAACTTGATGATAAGAGTATCCAATTCTCACAATTATGGACCATACAATTTACGTCGTGGTACAGTTCAATTGAAATTCTAAAAAAACAATTAGGAACAATTTGCAGTAAAGACAATGATGCCTACGAATGGACAATTTTATTTGAATATGAAATTCCCAGGTTGCTTACAAGAGTAGACATTGTACTGCTTGCGAAAAATCTAATTTATGTGATAGAATTCAAACTAGATAGGCAGAGTTATGAATTGGCAGACCTACGACAAGTGGAAGACTATGCACTTGATTTAAAAGATTTTCATCTGCAAAGCAACGAAAGAACTATAATTCCTGTTTTGTTGGCGCCACTTGCAAAAGACTTTTCTCAGTTGATTTTAAAGGACAAGGATAACTATGTTCAACCTACTATTAGAGCTAACGATAAAAATCTAGCAGAGTTAATTTATTCCAGCTACAAAACACTAAATGATAATTCTGATCTGATTGACCCGTTAAATTGGGAAAACAGTATATATAGCCCAACACCTACAATTATTCAGGCCGCCCAAGCACTTTTTGCAGGACAAAAAGTGGAAGCCATAACAAAATATGGCGCAGAGAACTTGTCTCAGACAACCGATTATCTCTTAGATGTTGTAGAAGGAGCGAAAAAAGAAAACAAAAAAGTCGTTTGTTTTGTTTCAGGCGTTCCCGGCGCGGGTAAAACACTAGTTGGATTAAATGTTATCCATAAAGATGAAAAAATTGAGAATAACAAGTCAATTAAGGCATATTTCTCAGGGAATGGACCACTTATAAAGGTATTGACAGAAGCATTGACGAGAGATGAGTATGAAAGAAACAAAATCAAGGTTAATGCAGGTTCAAAGAAAGAGGAAATCAGGAATAAGGTAAAATCAAAAATTCAAAACCTACACAATTTCATTAAAGACAACATTGATAAAAAAGATCCCCCTGTTGAACGAGTTGTAATTTTCGACGAAGCTCAAAGGTGCTGGGATGCCACAAATAACTATAACAAAGCAATTCAAAGTAGAGTACAGAATAAATCTTTGCTAGTAAAGAAATCCGAAGCTGAAATCATTTTTGAGATCATGGAGCGTCATGTAGGCTGGGCTGTGATTATCGCATTAATTGGTAACGGCCAAGAGATTAATACTGGGGAAGCTGGAATTAAGGAATGGGGACGCGTACTAATTGAAAAATTCAGAAATTGGCAAATTCATACTTCTCCACAGATATTATTAGGCGGTGAAAATGATTCATTATTTAGTAACGAATATGCGAATATAGATATTCAGACCAATGATAGCCTACATCTTTCTGTTAGTCAACGGTCATTCAAAGCGAATAATTTGAATGAATGGGTAAATGCAATAATAAATAATGATGTACAAACAGCCATTAATTTATATGCCGAAATTCACGAAAACTATCCAATATTTATTACGAGAAACTTAAACACTTCTAAGAATTGGCTCAAAAAAGTAAAACAAGGAAATAAGAGAATTGGTTTGGTTGCAAGTTCTGGAGGACTACGGTTAAGAACATATGGAATCAATACAAAGGAAGACATTGATGTGCCTTACTGGTTTTTAAATGATGAAACGGATGTTCGATCATCCAATTATTTAGAAATCGTCGCTACCGAATATAAAATTCAAGGATTAGAGATCGATTGGGTTGGTATTTGTTGGGACGCAGACTTAAGAAGAAATCAAAATGGGTGGGATTTCAAGAACTTCAGCGGAACAAAATGGCAAAATGTGAGCAACACTTCTGACCAACAATTCCTACTAAATAAATATAGGGTATTACTGACAAGAGCTAGAGAAGGTATGGTAATTTGGATACCTGAAGGTGATACGAATGATCCTACTCGCTCGCCTGAAATATATGATCCGATTTATAACTACCTAAAAGAATGTGGTGTGAAAGAAATTTAGTCCTCCATTGTAAGAAATACGAAACAACAATCCCACGCTTTACAAACATTGATTTGATACAGTTCATTTTCATGAGTGAAATCATAATAATCGGTTCTGGTTCCACAGTACGGACAGGTGGTTGGCTGGTCTGATAATATATATATATCGACACCTTTCATGTAGCTAAAATAAGTATGCAACCGTTACCTGCATTTGCTTATAAGTCACGTTGCGCTCCATAATAATGTTTGGTTTTAATAAACTGAAAATATTGAAACAATATTTACATTTGAGTATGACCATGCCCCCAGCCACAAAACGAATAATAGCCATAGATATACTCAGGGGTATAGTGATGGTGGTAATGGCGCTGGATCATGTAAGGGATTTTTTCAGCGGGTTTGCCTACGACCCTACCGATCTGCAACATGCAAGTACGGCAATGTTCCTGACAAGGTGGGTAACACACTACTGCGCACCGGTATTCATATTCCTGTCGGGCACCAGCGCATGGCTGGCCGCCAGGAGCAGCAGCACAAAAGACACATCGCTACGCCTGCTGACAAGGGGGCTGTGGCTGGTGGTGCTGGAGGTAACAGTGGTGAGGTTTGGCTGGATGTTTAACCTGCAGTACAGCCTGGTGATACTGCAGGTGATATGGGCAATAGGCATAAGCATGGTGGTGCTGGCAGGGCTGGTGTGGCTGCCACGGTGGGCCATACTGGGTATAGCCCTGCTGATGATAGGCGGGCACAATGCACTGGACGGCTATCACGGCAGCGGATGGCTGTGGCAGTTGCTGCATGTGCAGGGCCCCATAAACTATGGCTACGGCAAAATGCTGATGGTGATATACCCGCTGGTGCCGTGGGTGGGCGTGATGGCCGCAGGCTACTGCCTGGGCAGTGTGATGGCGATTGAAGAACGGCAGCGCAACAAAATACTATATACTATAGGCCTGGGCGCAATAGCACTGTTTATAGTGCTGCGGGCCATAAACGGCTATGGTGACCCTGAACACTGGGCGGTGCAGGGCGCATGGCACCGCACCATACTATCGTTTGTAAACTGTACCAAGTACCCGCCATCGCTGCTGTACCTGCTGATGACACTGGGGCCGGCAATAGCGGCGCTGCCGCTGCTGGAGCGGTGGAACGGAGCCGGGGGCAGGGTGATGACGGTATATGGAAGAGTACCACTGTTCTACTACATAATGCACATATACCTTATACACAGCATGGCACTGGTGGTGGATGCCGTACTGTACCCGGGCGAGGCCGTGGGCGTGTTTCAGCACCCGGGCTACAGCCTGCCGGTGGTGCACCTGTGCTGGCTGATAGCCGTGGCCATACTGTACCTGCCCTGCAGGTGGTACATGCGCATAAAACAAAACCACCGTAAGTGGTGGTTGAGTTATTTGTAGTAATAAGTGAAAAGGAAAAATTAGCAATTAAAAAAGTGTGGGTATCCGGAATCAGGCTTACAGTATCTCGAGGAACTCATCGATACGGGAGGCTGTGGAGTTACTTACCGGTACTACGGGCAGGCGCAGCACATTGGCACATACACCCTGCTTGCTGAGTACATACTTAACACCGGGAGGATTGCCATCAACAAACAGCAGGTCGATACCGGAAAGCAGCTTGTAGTGCAGCTTGCGTGCCTTATCAAACTTGCCGAGCATAGCAAGGTTCACCATCTCTGTAAAGTCTTTGGCAAAACAGTTGGCCGCTACTGAGATGATGCCTTCCATACCTACAGCCATCTGTGCAACAGCCAGGTTATCGTCGCCGGAGAGGACTATGAAATTATCGGGCTTGTGCTGAATGAGCTCCATACACTGTACTATGTTGCCGCTGGCCTCTTTTACCGCTACCACATTCTTACAGTCGGAAGCGATGCGCAGCACAGTGGCAGGCAGCATATTGCTGCCGGTACGGCCGGGTACATTGTACAATATAATAGGGAGCTTGGTAGCAGCGGCCACCGCCCTGAAGTGCTGGTAAATGCCCTCCTGAGTGGGCTTGTTGTAATAAGGAGATACACTGAGGATGCCTGCAACACCCTTCAGGTTGAATGTCTTCAGATCATTGACCACAGCAGCAGTATCGTTGCCACCCATACCACAAACCACAGGCACACGGCTGTTGCAGTACTTAACAATAGCGGAAAGCACTTCCTGCTTTTCGGCATGAGAGAGCGTAGGGGTTTCGGCAGTGGTGCCCAGCGCCACTAAAAAGTCTACACCGCCCTTGATGACGTTGTTGACCAGTTTTTCGAGTGCAGGAAAATCGATACTGCCATCTTTCTGAAATGGAGTTACGAGCGCCACACCTGTTCCGGTGAATTGTTTTGCAGCCATGTTGAAAAAGTTATAAGGTCAAAAATTAAAAAGTAAAAAACCTATAAGTGCCGCGGTGTTAATGCAACAATGATAGGTTTTAAAGGTCGGTAAAAATTATGATGCACCCAGTGGTGTAAGCTTGCTTTCTTCTGTTTCGTCCAGCTCATCGTAGAAGCCCATCTTAGAGGTCTTCTCTATACGCTGTGTGGTACGGGTATCAGCATCGAGCTTCGTCAGTTCTGCCAATGATTTCAGCAGGTA
>CAYZKL010000075.1:0-18451 GCA_964478855.1 uncultured Flavipsychrobacter sp. | reverse complement strand
CTTCTTAAGCGCTTTGTCTATGTTTTCGCAATCTTTAGAATCTATTATCAGCATAATACAACCCCTTTTTGATTTTAGGGGAGTGCAAAGGTAGTGATTTATATTATTTGAACAAATTTTTTACGGCTTTTACGGCATAAATTGAATATTTTTGAGAAAATTCCGTTTAAGGTAACATGCGATACTTGGTTTTTATATCATTATTGGTGATTGTTAGTCTAACAATAGGCTTTTCATGTAAAAAATGGAAGGACCCGGCGCCTGTAGATGACCCAAGGCTTACCAGGCCCTATTGCAACGACCCGGACGCAGTAAATTACAATTGGGATTTTCCAGGTAAACCAGATAGTACAGTATGTTTTTACCCTACCGACATCTTCAGGGGGGTGTACCTGTGTTATGATTCTGTTTATAAAGATGATACGTTGTTTATTAGGGCAGATTCGTTTTTATTGACCATAAACAACTCATCGACCGAGCCAAAGAAGAAAATGGAGGTGTTTGGCTTTTGCCCATCGGGCATTTTTTTGAAACTAACTGCAAGTCCATCGTACGAGGCCACCGTAGATACAACGGTAGGAGATTCTCTGACAGTTAATCTAGGGCAATTATTTTGCAGGGTGCAGGATACAGTAACCGGGATGATTTTCATAGACCGGATAGATAGCGCTCTGCTGCATATAGAGCTTCAAGTCTTTAGTGATACAGGGGTAACGCGGCATATAGGGAGCGCGAGGAAAAAATAGTTGTTAAAGCATGTTTACAGGTATAATTGAGTCAGTAGCTATTGTTGCCCGAATCATACAAGAGGGGTCGAATATTCATTTTGTTTTTCATAGTCCCATTACCAAAGAGCTAAAGGTGGACCAAAGTGTGGCTCACAATGGTGTGTGCCTTACTGTAGTTGAGATAGCGGGAGATGAATATAAGGTTACTGCCGTAGCGGAAACACTGGCAAAAACTAATTTGTCATCATGGCAGATTGGCGATACAGTAAACCTGGAACGGGCAATGAAAATCGGTGACAGACTTGATGGGCATTTTGTTCAAGGTCATGTAGACTCTATAGCAAAATGTGTAGAAAAGCAGACTTTGGATGGAAGTTGGCTATATCGTTTTCAGTTTGACCCACGTTTTGCTGCGCTGATCATAGAGAAAGGCTCTATTTGCATTAATGGTGTTAGCCTTACAGTATTTAATGTTGGTAAGGATGAATGTACCGTAACGATCATTCCATATACATACACACACACTAATTTCAATGCAATAGAAGTGGGTAGTATCGTTAATATAGAATTTGATGTGCTGGGCAAATACTTGCTCAGGAGAGAAGAACTCAAAAATTAAGCCCGTAATCCATTGACAAGCATACTAACCTCGTCACCATCTGCTATGTGGTTAGAACCTCGGTTTATAAGCGCAGAACTATGAAATTCATTGGCTCCTGTTGATTTGGCCAGTTCTGCAATGTTAGTTGATCTTATACCTCCGCCAGGCATTATTATTATCCTTCCGTTTGCCAGATTTATTAATTCAGCCAATATAGAGGATCCTTCAATTGCTGTTTTGCGTCCTCCGGAAGTAAGTATGCGTGCACAACCTGTGTTAATTATATCTTCTAAGGCTACGAAGACATCGGGGGTGGAATCAAAAGCTTTATGGCAGGTTACTTTCATTGGGTGTGCCCAGGATACTATTTGCTTAAGGTTTTCAATATCAGTTACTCCATTAGCCTTCAATATGCCTGTCGCAATGCCTTCAAATCCCATTTCACGACATAAAACGATGTCTTTTTTCATGATCTCCAGTTCATGCTTATCGTAGATAAAGTTGCCACCACGAGGCCGAATCATGGGAAATACCGGAATAGATATGTGCTCTAATGCATATTGCAGTGTTCCATAAGAAGGAGTGGTCCCGCCTTGTAAAGGGTCAGCACAAAGTTCTATCCTGGAAGCGCCAAATTCAACAGCGGTAAAGCATGATTGTATGTTGAAGGCACAAATTTCTAAGACCGGGTTGCTATTCATAAGATTACTGGAAGAACGATTTGGATTCATAGACCTTTTCTTCACTCCCACTTTTTACAGCATAACTAAAATCCTTTTGAATAGCATAGGCACCAAAGTTTCCATGTTTATTGAGCGCAAGAAAACCAACTTGTATTTTTTTTGCTTTTTCAGGATTGCGAGAAACGATACGTTCAACCGCTTTTCTGCAAGCTGTTTCCGGGTCATGGCCCTGTCTCATCAATTCCACAACCAGGTGGGATCCTACTATCCTGATCACCTCCTCGCCAACCCCGGTACTGGTAGCCGCCCCTATTTCATTGTCTACATATAACCCTGCGCCAATGATAGGAGAATCGCCTACGCGGCCGTGTAACTTATAAGCGAGACCGCTGGTAGTACATGCACCACTTAGATTGCCTGTTTTATCAAGCGCTACCATACCAATTGTATCATGGTTTTTTTCGTCTCCGGGTTTGCCCTTTCTGTCCTTCCGATATGCTTCATTTTCAATATTTACTTTCGGATCATATTTCGATTCAACCAGCCATTCTTTCCATTCTTTTTCACTTTTTTCCGTTAATAGCCTCTGTTTTTTAAAGCCATTTGCCAGGGCGAACTGTAATGCACCATCTCCAACGAGCATTACATGAGGTGTTTTTTCCATCACCATCCTTGCTACGGATACAGGGTGCACAATATGTTCAAGGCAAGCGACCGAGCCACAGTTGCTGTTTTCGTCCATAATGCAGGCATCTAATGTAACACGTCCATCACGATCAGGATGTCCGCCTAAGCCTACAGATTGGTTCTCAGGGTCAGCCTCAGGTACTTTTACGCCAGCCTCAACAGCGTCAAGTGCTCTGCCTCCATTATCCAATACTTGCCAGGCGGCCGCATTAGCTTTCTTACCAAAATTCCAGGTAGAAATAACTATTGGTTTATCTTTCGTAATTCCATACTTAATATCAGGTGCAACAGTTGCTTTTGCAAAGAGATGGCTGCCCGATAAGATAGCAGCAGAAGATAAGATGGATTGTTTTACAAATTTTCTACGGTCAGACATGAAATAGATTGAAACAACAAGATAATAAAACAAACTAATATTGAAGCGTTGTCTTTTATGCTTAGTCAAAAGTTAAAAAGTGTTTTCTAATTCTGTCGGGTAAGATATAATAGGTAACTTACGCCTGGTAAGTTGTATCTAAAATGAAATACCGGTTATACTATTCCTGCACCCTTGCTATTTTGTTATTCTGTTCGCCTGTATATGCGTCAAGGATATTCATTCCTATGGATGCAGAGGGGCAGGCCAATCATCTAAAAGCATATGGTATTGCTTATGCGGCACTTAAAGAGAATATTCCACTTGACTGGCTGTTGAATTACAAAGGCGGTAGCTTTTGTATGGAACAGGCAGATAAGATAGAGCGGCTATGTAAGTTGCGTGGTGTAACATACCAGGTGATCAGTGATGCGCAGTATTCGGGTATAATAGGCCAGATAAGTGATCCTGATTTTAATGGGGATATCATAAAACTGGAAAAGGCGCCAAGAGTGGCTGTGTACACACCACCAAACAAAGAGCCATGGGATGACGCTGTGACGCTGGTGCTTACTTATGCTGAAATTCCATTTGATAAGGTTTATGATGATGAAATGCTTGGTGATGCATTGCTGAAGTATGATTGGCTACACCTGCATCATGAAGACTTTACGGGGCAGTTTGGTAAATTCTGGGGAAGCTATAGGAATGCGGCCTGGTACCAGAATGACCAGAAAAAAGCAGAAGCAACTGCCGCGAAGCATGGATTTGGGAAAGTATCTCAGCTGAAACTGGCTATAGCTAAGAAGATCCGGGATTTTGTGACAGGAGGAGGTTACTTGTTTGCGATGTGTTCTGCCACAGATTCTTATGATATAGCGCTTTCTTCAGAGGGAACTGATATCTGTGAAGTGCCGTTTGATGGAGATCATATGGATGCTAATGCTCAGCAAAAACTTGATTATTCCAAATGCTTTGCCTTTAAGGATTTCCTGATATCCGCTAACCCATATGAATATGAGTATTCTAATATTGACAACACGAATTTTCGTGCGGTATTGCCGACGGTAGACTATTTTACATTGTTCACTTTTTCAGCTAAGTTCGATCCGGTTCCTGCGATGCTTTGTCAGAATCATACTACTACAATTAAGGGCTTTATGGGGCAGACTACTTCTTTCCGTAAGGAAGTATTGAAGTCGAGTGTGCTGGTGATGGGAGATTATAAACCAAAGAACGAAGCCAAGTATATTCATGGAGAATATGGAAAAGGTACATGGACATTCTACGGAGGCCATGATCCGGAGGACTACCAGCACCATATTGAAGACCCGGTAACTGATCTTAATCTACACCCAACATCTCCCGGGTACCGGCTCATATTGAATAATGTTTTGTTTCCAGCCGCAAAAAAGAAACCACGTAAAACATAGATAATCAGCACATTGCGAGATTATCGTGGAATAAAATTAAATTTGCAGTCAAATGGCATCATCTGATAAAAAACCTTCTTTGCTTGCATCACTGTTTTCTATGAAGTGTCCAAGTTGCAGGAAGACCAATGTATTTGTGAATAAGAGTGTTTTTCCGTTAAGTCAATGTGTGGAACTGAAAGATGAATGTGTGCAGTGTGGTGAGAAAATGAAGTCGGAAAGTAATAATGGAGGAGGCATCAATTATGCGCTAACAATGGTGCTTTTTTTCCTCAATCTAATATGGTACTGGCCTATTTTTGGACTATCTTATAAAGACAATAGTGTATATTATTTCCTGGGTGCGAGTATATTCATTGTGGTGCTGGCTCAGCCCTATCTTATGAGGCTTTCGAGAATGATGTACCTATATATGTACATTGGATTTGGGCACTCGCGAAGGGTAAATGTTGATGACTGATATGTCAGCATAAAAAGCGGAAGCCTTGGCTCCCGCTTTCGTGTTTCATAGTGATAGGTTAGTATTCTTGATTAAGATAGTTGTTTGCTTACTGTCTTTTTAACCTTTTTTCCTGCAGTTGCTGAGCCTTCAAGGATGTCTTCAATGCGCTGGCGAGCATCATCGCTAAGGCCTTCAATACCATCATTCAACATGGTTTTAAGGTTGGCGATAGTGTCAACAGTTTCTTCAGTTGTTTTACGCAACTTTTTTCTCCATTTTTTTGCATTTTCCTTTGCCTGATCTTCAAGGCTGTCTCTCAGTTCTTTTGCTTTGTCAGATGTAAGCAATAATACGGCAGCTACTCCGAGTGCTGCAAACAATACATATTTCGTACGCATAATAATTAGTTTTTGAAGTTTATACCCCTATGCTAAATAGAACCGTGCCAACATCAACTCCATTAGTGCCATATTCACCTCTTTAATTATGCCATTCACCGAATAGGTTTGCATGGGGAGATGCTGGTACAATATTTTTACACAGAAATGCAAATAAAAAATTATGGAACAGGAAGTAAATACTAACAATGATATTTTCACCTACGTACTAACCAGTGCATTATTGTTCGTTGCTGCTTTTTGGTTTACAATACTAAATCTGCCATTGATGGCTATGACACTGAGTATTGGGGGAGCTATATCGTTATATAAGGCTGTGAAAAAAGATCCGAGCAGGATAAGGCAGGTATAGGTTTTCCTGAGCCATTTTATGCTGCGAGTGAGCAATTTACAGCACTTATCTGCTATATTTGAGCACAATGAGTGCGGTTCTATCTGAGACATCTGTTATAATAGTTGGTGCAGGCCCTGCGGGTGCCGGCACCTCTTTTTTTTTATCGAAATATGGTATTCATCATGTGGTGATCGAGCAGGCTATTTTCCCCAGGGATAAAGTATGTGGAGACGCATGCAGCGGAAAGACCGCACTGGTGATCAATAGGGCTAATCCGGAATGGCTGGAGGAGATACTGAATGATGGAGGGCGGTTTTTGCCATCATGGGGAATCAAGTTTGTGGCGCCGAACGGCAAAGCGCTTGATATTCCTTTTTCGCCGGATCGCAAACCTGAAACTAAGGCTCCCGGATTTACAGTGCCGCGCCTTGCACTTGACAATTTCCTTTTTAGTAAGATGCCATCGCCATACTGCACAATATACCAAGGTGCAAAAGTGAATAGTATAATCCGTAAGGATGGTAAGGTGACCGTAGATATGATGTATGAAGGCCAGGACCATATTATAACTGCTCCGGTAATAGTAGGTGCAGATGGAGATAAAAGCCTGGTACGCAAAACGTTTGCAGGAGCAAATGAAGTTTCTAAAAGTTATGCGGTTGGATTGAGGGTACTATGAGGGCGTAACGGGTTTGCATAATGAGAACTTTATAGAGTTACATTTTTTACCGGAAATGCTACCTGGGTATTTATGGATATTCCCATTGCCGAATGGTATGGCTAATGTGGGTGTGGGTATATTATCTGAGCGTGTAAGGGAGAAAAAGATAAACCTTCGAGAACAGATGCTGAAGGCTATCAATAGTAATCCGCAGATAGCTCCAAGGTTTGCAAATGCAAAGCTGATGGATAAGATCCAGGGTTGGGGACTACCACTGGCAATGGACAGGCAATCTATATCAGGCAATGGATATGTATTGACCGGAGATGCTGCCTGCCTAATAGACCCGTTTAGCGGGGAGGGGATAGGCAATGCCCTGTATAGTGGTATGCTGGCTGCTGATGCGATACGACAGGCATTGACTGCAAATGATTTTTCGGCTGATTTTCTGAAAGTGGCATATGATGATGTGTTTTATAAGCGACTGGGTGATGAACTGAAGATAAGTGCTACGCTACAGCGGCTATGCAAATATCCCTGGTTATTCAACTTTGTTGTGAACAAGGCATATAAAAGCCCGTCTCTGCGCAATACGATAAGCTGCATGTTCAGCGACCTGGATATGAGAGGCCAGTTCAGCAAACCTTCCTTTTATCTGAAAATACTGTTCAATAAATAATGACACTATAGATATGGTTAAGGGTGCGTTTTCCTTACCTTTGCGCCTATAGAACCAACCGCAATAAATGGCACAATACAGTAATGTACGGGCGATGCGCTCATTGATAAAAGCGAGCCTGCAAGCCATTTTAAAAAGTCCGTCTGCCATAGTTTTTACGATCGCTTTCCCGTTGATATTCATATTGGTATTTGGTTTTTTGGGAGGTGGCACCAGTTTTAAGATAAAAGTGGCCGCAGCACCGGGCAGCGATACTACCAGTAGTTTATATGCCATGCTACATGGTGTGCCGGTGCTCAAATGGGTATCGCGCGACAGTGCAGCGATCAATAAGATGCTGAAGGAAGGCGATATTGTGGCGACAATAGCCATACAAAAGCAACCACAAGGTATAAAGCCTGAATACAAAATATTACTGAATGCGGCATCTACTGAAATAGATAAGGCGCAACAGTTGAAAATGGTACTTTCGGGTATCATACAACAGCAGGACCCTGAAATAATAAAACGGCAGGAAGAACTGGTGAATGTCAATATGCATGTGGCTCATGTGCGTGACTATAAGACAATAGATTTCATATTGCCGGGGCAGCTTAGTTTTTCATTACTGGCATCAGGGGTGTTTGGTACAGCGTTCGTGTTTTACAATCTGCGCCAGACCCTGGTGCTGAAACGATTTTTTGCAACTCCGGTGCGTAAAGAAATCATCGTTATCAGTGAAGGGATAGCCCGTATGCTGTTTCAACTGGTTGGGGCAATCATCATTCTGTCTGTAGGGTATTTTGCTTTCGGCTATACGCTGTATAATGGCTGGATCACTTTTGTACAAATGCTGGCACTTTGTTCTCTCGCATTGTTGGTTTTTATGGGTTTCGGGTTCATCATCAGCGGAATAGCCAAGAGCGAGTCGGCGATACCTCCATTTTCAAATCTTATTACATTGCCGCAATTTCTGCTGGCTGGAACCTTCTTCTCTATCGATAATTTTCCTAAATGGTTACAACCATTCTGCAACGCACTACCACTTACGTACCTAAATGATGCGTTAAGGAAAATGGCTTTTGAGTGTGACGGCTTCTTTTATGTAAGGGTAGATATACTGGTGCTGATTGGGTGGGGTATAGTGTTATACATTATTGCGGGGAGAGTGTTTAAGTGGGAATAATACAAGTTCATTTCTGATCATTTTTAAATTAATTGATGTCTCAACTGGTTATATATACTGATGGTGCTGCAAGGGGCAATCCGGGTAACGGAGGCTATGGTGCAGTATTGCATTGGGGCACTACAATTAAAGAAATATCGCAGGGCTTTAAGCATACTACCAATAACCGTATGGAATTAATGGCTGTGGTAGAGGCGCTTCAATTGCTTAAGCGGGAAGGACTTGACATAACCATTTATACTGATTCGGCTTATGTTGTTAACTCGGTAGAAAAGGGCTGGGTTTTTGGCTGGGCAAGAAAAGGGTATGCCGGTAAAAAAAATGCTGATCTATGGGCACGTTTCCTGGTATTATATAAAAAGCACCGGATCAAATTTATATGGGTAAAGGGACATGCTGACAATAAGTGGAACAACAGATGTGATGTGCTGGCCACTACTGCCGCCGACAGTGGCAACCTACTGGAAGATGCCGGCTATGAGCCGGGCATCTAACGTTTGCTCTCATCAATATACAGCAATTCCCAAAGATGCCCATCGAGGTCCTCGTAGCCCCACTGATACATCCATCCGTGATCCTGGGGAGGCATAGGTGCTGAGCCGCCAGCCTTAATGGCTTTGGCCACCATTTCATCTACTTCCTCCCTGCTGTCAACAGATAGTGCAAATATGCCTTCGGTATAAGAACGGGTATCGCAAATTTCTTTTTTGGTGAATGTTCTAAAAAAACCTTCGACCAGCAACATAACGGAGATGTTGTCGCTGATGGTCATACAGGTTGCTTTCTCATCAGTAAAGTCGAGATTAAATTTATATCCCAGATCGGTAAAGAATGCCATAGATCTCATAAGATCTTTTACCGGCAAATTGACAAATATTGATGCTGCCATACTACGGTTTTTTACAAATATAAGTCTGAACCGGAATTTTATGGAATAGGGGTAAGTCGTAAGTCGTAGAAAAAATGTGGATATCTTGTCGTAAAAATGGCTGAAAGCCTTTTCCAGAGGGGTTGTTTGTTTATCGTGTTCTGCACAGAAAATGATAAAGCAAATATTTTTTCCTGAGAACCCAAGATTTATTGTTAGTGCTGCGTCTATTATAATGGGTGCTTTAGCTGCTATTCCGGAGTATATGCTAAAGTTTCAATTTTGCAGGTGCGCCTTGTTTCTGTTATTGGGCATGGTACGCCTTGAATTCAATCACGATACTATCTTTTTCAATTTTACCTTTAAAATTCCTACAATGAAGAAAAATATTCTATTCTTATTTACCTGTCTTGCGGCAATGTCATCGAACGCACAGAGCATAGAAAATGCTATGACGTCACCAAAGACCAATACGAATTATGATAACGACAGAGTGATCTCTACGAACATTGTTCCCAGCCATGAGCACAGCAGTACTGCCAGAACTACTGCCGGACCCGGAGGTAGCCGATGGTATAATTATGCTGTTTATCAGTCTTACTTGTTAGGGACAGGAAATTTTGGAACGGCATTGCCTTATCAATGGTTTGATCTGACGGCAACATGTTTTTTTACAGGAGGCACCTATTCCCAGAATAATCTGGTATCGTCTGCCATGATTCTTGATCCACTATGGTCGAGATGGGGAAATGTTACAGACTTTGGAGGTGCCGGGCTTATAGTTGTGAAGCCGACAGACAGCTATATAGTAGACTCAGTAAATGTGGTAGGAAAATACGGAAGGGGTAATGGCGGAACCTATACAGATTCATTAATCATATCGGTGATCTACGGTAACGGCAGTGCAGCATCGAGCATTCCGGGCTATTCGATCACTACAGGTACAGTGCCTGATGTTACGGCGTTTCCTTATACCATTTATGGTGTACATTCACTTACGTTCCTGGATCTATATCACGACAGTGTAAGGAATCATTGTACCAATATAGACGTTACCGGATCAACCGGTACACGTCCAGCCCCTGTAGTTTTCAGAGTGCCATTACCACCAGGCAGTGAAAACGACACAGATGCAAACGGCTTATACAACAAATCATTTGCTGTGCCAGGCCCGCTTACGGTGCCAGCAGGTAATTACGTTGCAATGAGTGTGACCTTTAAAAGCATGGACCCATCGTATGTGGCCGGAGATACCGTGATACGGTCATCAACAACTACAGCACCGGGTGGTATGTACAAGCATGGTATGTTCAGGCCACTGACCGTGTATAATAATATGGGCGGTGCCATACAATACCCACCATATAATCCGGGAGACTGGAATGAAGGCGTATTTAAAATAGAACCAACGAGCTGGAAAGGTCAATACCTGCCAATGCAAGTACTGAACAGCGGAGTAACAGCCAGCACGTTGCAATATCCTGATTATGCATTTCATATAAGATGCGCTGCATGTGATACCGTAGGTACAATCTCTCTTAATGTAAATACTACGCCAAGTGTTAACAATGTGAAGGCATACCCGAACCCTGCAGGTAATGAGTTGCAGATATCATATGCGCTTACAGCAACGCAAGCTGTAACAGTATCGCTGACCAATGTAACCGGGCAGTTAGTTGCAAAGAAGGACATGGGTAATACTGCAGCAGGTAATGCAGTTTTCAATACATCGGCATTGCCGGCTGGAGTATATATCTATACCCTGGAAGCTAATGGCGAACGCACTACAGGCCATGTATCCATAGTGCATTAATATTAAGTTCTGAAATTGTGAAAACGGCTCCTTCGGGAGCCGTTTGTGTTATGTGCATGCTGAAGAAAATAATAAACACAGATAATGGTTGTAAAGAAAGGAATCAGTAATTTTATTAAAACATGATTTATGAAAAAACTATACCTACTGACCATCCTAGTCTTCACCAGCTATATTGTGAACGCTCAATTAGTGCCTTGCCGTCCACGGATGTGCCTCATTGATTATAACTTTCACAATGACAGCTTTGTGAATGCAGATATGACCAGGATACTGGGTGTAAAACCAGATATACTGATAGATAATACACAAGGGGGCTACTGGGGTGGTAAGAATGGCCACAGAGGCTGTATTCCATCTTATTATACACCATCGGGTATAAAGGTATTCTCATACATAAGCGGTGGATATGAAGGAACCAAGTATATGGATTCAATAGATAACCTAACGGTAAACCTGGCGCGCGTAGATGCTATAGCGGCGGATAGTGCCACCGGGGTGTTCCTGGATGAAGTCACCAATTTTCCTAATACTGCGGACATGGCCTATATTTCAGCGATATATAACCGCTGCATACTGAGAGGGCTTCAGCTGATTGTGAACCCAGGCTTGAAAGACTTTGACCCATGGTTAATGAGCCGTTGTCACTACCTTATGTCGGATGAGGGATATAACGGATGGAGAGCCCCAAGTCCATCAGAAAGGCCATACCTGAGCAGGATACTAGTGGTAGCTGATACTGTAAACAATTCAGATACTGCAGCTGCAATATCGCTAGGTGCACGCGACAACGGATTCGGATATTCGTATGCCTGTGATACCTATACTTACCTGCCTGTATGGCTGAACGTATATGATGCCCAGATGACTACATCACCGGATACACCGATGATCACGTTGTCAGGTTTTACGCTTCATTCTGATGCTGTGTATGGTAACCAATGGTACCGCTTGTCATCTGGAGCAATAGCAGGTGCGAATGCTCAAAACTACTCGCCCACCAGCACAGGTACTTATTATAGTATAGTAACGCTGGACGGCTGCGGTTCAGATACATCGAACATGATACCGTTTTTATCAACCGGTGTGGTGGAGGGAAATAGAGGCAGCTACTCGTTATATCCGAATCCGGCAAGTGATGCCGTAATGGTAAATATGGATGCTGCGATAACAGGACTATCTATCAGTATTTATGATGTTGCAGGCAGGCTGATAATGACCAGTGAAGTAAACCAAAGCGGCCCACAAATAAATATAGCAGGGCTAAACAATGGAGTGTATGTGGCTGCGATAAGCTATGATGGCAATACTGAGTATGAAAAACTGATCATCAGGAGATAATGAACCATACACAGACTGCGGTAGCTCTATTTGATAAGTATGCAAATGACTACCAGGATAAATACATGGATGTGCAACTATACCATGCATGGCTGAATGAGTTTTGCAGTATGCTGAAGGATAATGCTACAGTGCTGGAAGTGGCCTGCGGTCCGGGAAATATTACAAGATACCTACTGGATAAGCGACCCGACCTGAAGATAACAGGAACCGACCTGTCGCCGAACATGCTGGCGCTGGCGAGGGTAAATAACCCTGAGGCTGAGTTTGAACTGATGGACGCAAAGGATATAGGAGCCAGAGGTAAACAATATGATGCAATACTGTGCGGTTTTTGCCTGCCATATTTATCGAAAGAGGAGGCAGTAGGGTTAATTAGCGATTCGGTAAAAGCCCTGAAGACGGGAGGTGTTATTTATATCAGTACGATGGAGGATGAGTATGGCAAATCGGGATGGACTAAATCGAGCAAAGGAGATGAACTGTATATGTACTACCATGAGGCAGGGTACCTGACCAATGCGCTCACCATAAATAACTACAAGATAGTATCGCTGAAACGGCAACCATATCCTGCCAATGATGGAACAAAGGTGACAGATATGGTGATATTAGCCAGGCTAATACGCTCATAATGCACCCTGTGTGGTTAATTTATTATATTGCCGGACAATCGGTAACAATAGTATTATGAAGAAACTGCTTTCAGGTATATTTTTATTGTGTGCAGGCACCCTGCAACTAAACGCACAACATAGCAATGTGACGCAACAGTATGACCCAGGGAGTACAATGCGTGATCACAGCCTTGATTTTATAAGGATGAGGCTGACTGTGGAATTTGTACCGGAGCAGGGCCTGGTGAAGGGGAATATAACCCATTACTTTGAACCAATGAGAGACCAGGTAGATTCCTTTTACCTGGACGGGCCGGGAATAATGGTGAAATCTGCGATGCTGAATGGTAAGCCCGTGACCTATAAGCACACTGGTGAGGGTATCCTGTTTTACCCGGCGACACCGCTGCACAGGGGTGAAGCTGACAGCCTGAATATAGTATATGAAGCCAACCCGAGAAGAGGGATATACTTTATAGGCTGGAACGACCCGAATAATCTGTCGAGAAAACAAATATGGACACAGGGACAAGGTACTGATAACAGGAGCTGGTTTCCGTGCTATGATACGCCGAATGATAAGCTGATAACTGAACTTATAGTAAAATTCAACAAAGACTACAAAGTGCTGTCGAACGGAGTGAAGGTGTCGGAGCAGCCGCAGAATGATGGAACTATCCTATGGCACTACAGGATGTCGCATCCACATGCATCTTACCTGGTGATGCTGGGTATAGGCAAGTATGATATTAAGGAAACAAGATCGGCATCGGGTGTGCCGTTGAGGCAATGGTACTACCCTGAATGGAAGGACAGGTATGACTACACTTATAAGTACAATGAAAAGATATTCAACTTCCTGGAATCGGAAATAGGTGTGCCATACGGATGGGAGTCTTACTCTCAGATACCGGTGCAGGACTTTATGTATGGCGCCATGGAGAATACATCGGCGACATTGTTCGGCGACTTTTTTGAGACAGATGCAAGGGGCTATAATGACCGAAACTATGTGGCTGTAAACGCACATGAGCTGGCTCACCAATGGTTTGGTGATATGGTGACCGCAAGGAGCCCTAACAGCCACTGGCTGCAGGAGAGTTTTGCTACACATTACAACATTACCGCAGAGCGTGAATGTTTTGGCCAGGACCATTTTGACTGGGTAAGACGGCAGGCCTATCAATCGGCGATAAACACAGGCGACAAGAAATCTATATCGCACAGCCAGACACCAACATCGCTGATATACCAGAAGGGCTCTGTGGTGCTGGAGATGCTGAAGCATATAACTGGCAGGGAAGGATTTAACAGGTCTGTGAAGCGCTACCTGCTGGCTCATAAGTATGAAAATGTGGACAGCGATGATCTGCTGAACGCTTTCCAGGATGAACTGGGGATGTCGCTGGAGTGGTTTTGGGATGAGTGGGTGTACCGTGGCGGTGAACCTGATTACAAAGTGAGCTATGAAGATGTAACCAATGGCAATGAACGTGCTACACAGTTTGTAGTGACCCAGGCACAGCCCGTGACAGAAGTGAGCGGTATGTTTAAAATGCCAATAGTATTTGAAGTGCACTATACAGATGGCAGTGCAGATAAGAAGACCGAGTGGATAGAGAAAGAAACACAAGTGGTAAGGGTGCCTAACAATAAAAAAGCAGTTATAGCTTATGTATTGTTTGACCCAAACAGCCAGGTGCTGAAAACGGTGACATTTG
Source organism: uncultured Flavipsychrobacter sp. (assembly GCA_964478855.1). Classification (GTDB taxonomy): domain Bacteria; phylum Bacteroidota; class Bacteroidia; order Chitinophagales; family Chitinophagaceae; genus Nemorincola. Next base: position 3,925 of record CAYZKL010000075.1, on the reverse strand, counting down.
ACAAGTCATTTGCCATGCTGAAGGAACAGGCCCTACATGCTCCATATATGCTGGACAGGTATGATGCGGTATATGCACTGCGCAGTACACCGACAGGCCAAAAACGTGACCTGCTGAAGCAGGTATATGAGGCTAACAGTTTTCATGCGATAAGGACGGAAATAGCCACGCAACTGCTGGGCGATAAGGGCAGTGAAGCAATAGTGCGCATGGCGCTGCATGATAAAGATGTGCTGGTGCGTAAGGGTATAATGAGCAATACCAAAACGATAGAACCATCGCTGATGGGTGATTATGAGGCATTACTGAAAGATTCGTCTTACACGACGATAGTAACTGCACTGGAAAAGCTTTGCAGTGCATTCCCGGCGAATACTAAAAGATACCTGGCGGCGACCAAGGGCATAGAAGGAACGAATGGCCGTAATGTGTTGATAAAATGGCTGGAAATATCGCTGAGTGAAAAGGATGATGCAGCTATGATGAACCAGCTTGTTGCCTATACTTCTGACTCGTATGAATTTATAACACGCACGAATGCAATGGGTGCAATCCGCAGGCTGAACCATTTTGATGATAAACTGCTGGCCAACTGTATGAACGCATGCGTAAGCAGCAATGGCAGGCTAGCGAGCCCGGCGGCGGATGCTATACGGTACTATTATGCACAGGACAAATACAAGAGGCAGATAGCAGAAAGAATAGCTGCGGCTAATGTGAGTGCACGGGATAAGGAGGTGCTGAATAAGTTGATCAATTAGGTGTAAGGTTAGGGAAAGGGGGATATTATTGCAGGTAGGATAATATCGTATAGTATGTAATACCAGAAGTGATAAATTTGTATCTATTGCAGGAGAAGATATGCAAATACACAATAATCGGGAACCGTTGTTTTATAATAAAGACCAAACGATACTAAAATATGGTCATAACGGGAACTCTTTTAAAATATCCTCATTGAGTGAATATTACCGTCCCGTTGATTCGTCAGGGCTTGCGGTAAAATTTGTGGTAGAGGGAAATGAGCGATATACAATCAATAAGCGATCTTATGCAATTTCGTCAGGAAGTTATTTATTGCTTAATGGAGAAAAAGATGCTATAGTAGAGATAGAGAGTAAAAAAAATGTAAAGGGAATATGTATTCATATTTCTGATGAGGTAATTGCAGATGCTGCTGCAAGCCTTATGAGGCCTGATACAGCATATACTGACCCTGATCTCGCTACTTACTTATCTACGGACCTGTTCCTTGAAAATAAATATCAAGCGCGCCATACCGCATTGGGTAAAAAGCTAAATGAGATCAGCGGATCAATCCAGCATTATTTATTTTCTTTAGAGGACATTAATTCAGGATTATTTTTTGAACTAGCCGAGCAACTTATTGCAGATCAAACTGCAGTGTTCAAGGAATTACAATCGATACCTACCGTTAAGCCTGTAACACGTAAGGATCTATACAGGCGATTGCATACAGGCAAAGAATATATTGATGCGAACTTTACACAATCACTGACAATAGAACAAATAGCTAAGGAGTCAGCAATGTCTGAGTATCATTTTTTTAGGCTATTTAAGATGGTGTTCGGTAAGTCTCCGCATCAGTATATAATTGAAAGGCGGTTAGCAGAAGCCAGTGCCTACCTTAAAGAAAGACGTACGGTATCAGAGGCAGCTATTGAGAGTGGATTTTCTGATATTTTTACATTCAGCAAAGCCTTTAAGAAGCATTATGGGATGCCACCTTCAGTATATGGCAATCTAAAATAGCAGTATTTCACAAACGATACTTACTAAAGACAGAGATATTTACACCTTAAAGAATTGGTGTAAGGAGGTCGTGTATATCGGAAATACAAACTAAAATATTAATTATGGAAAAGTCTAAAATGGGAATTATATACATGAAAATTATAGCTCCACTATTGCTCATTTATCTTATCATTGAAATCTTCAAATCGGGATATGCCGCAGGAGCATGGTTTTATGCGATAATGCATAAATAGTATGCTTTTTAGCCATCTTCCCGGGTAATTATTACAGTAAATAATTTCCTTCATTTTAAAATTTGCTCAAATGGTCAGATCATTATTGACAGTAATAGTATGTGTATTATGTTCGAAATATTGCCTTGCTCAGCATATACAAAGAAAAGGAAGCTTGGGGGTTGGCTATTATCAAAAAAATCCTGACAGCCTTGTGCGGCAATTGAGTTATAAGCAAGGTGCTATAGTACAGTTTGTTGTGCCCGGTACTACAGCTGAAAACATAGGCGTAAAAACTAACGACATTATTACAAGCATAAACGAAGCAAAAGTTATCGCGCCAGGTGATCTGCAGGTATTGGCAAAAGCCCTGAGGGCAGATAATACAATTGTAGTAGCCGTGGTGCGTAACAATGAGTCGTTAAAGCTGAAGGGGAAAGTAGTTGCTAAGCCTAAGGAAACCAGTGCGAGTGCAGATGTTGTCTACGGTGAATTTTCCTATAAAAAGGGTTATGTACGTACGATACTTAAAAGTCCGAAAGGAGGAAAGATAAGCGGTGTTATTTATTTCTTGCAGGGGCTGCCATGCTATTCCATGGATAATTTTAAAGAAGGAGACATAACCAAACGAGCAATAGATGCAATGGTGGATCGAGGGTTTGCCGTGTACCGCATAGAAAAAGGGGATATGGGTGATAATGTAAATATGCCTGCCTGTGAAACAATGGGTTTTGATGAAGAACTGAACATGTATAAGGCCGGTTATGAAAACCTACTTAGCCTTAAAGGTTTGGATACTTCAAAAATATTTCTCTTCGGACATTCAATGGGAGGTATTACGGCACCACTACTGGCAGCACAGTATCAGCCGAAAGGTGTTGTAGTATATGGTACAGTATTTAAGCCATGGATGGACTATTTGTTTGATGCTTATCTTATGCAATTGCAGTATTACGGTGAAGATCTGTCCGTATTAAGAGATCAGGTGGAGGTAATGAAGCCATACATTTATGATTATTTCTATAAGAACATAAGCATAGAAAAAGTGTGCAGCACAGAGGAAGGGAAATCTGCAATGTCTTCACTGTTGAGTTATGATGTTAATACAGGTCTTGCGGCATCCGGTAGAAGCCCACTATGTCATAAAGAACTAAATGAGCATAATGTGGCGCAAGCATGGAAAAATACCAGGGGGTATGTGCTTGCAATATATGGGGAATGCGATATTGCCGCAATACATCCTGACGACCACATCGCATTGATCAAATATGTGAACAGTGTACATCCTGGCAAAGGGAGTTTCTGGCTTGCCCCTAAAACCTCCCATACTTTTGAAGAGATAGGAACGATGGATGAGTTCATAAAACTACAGAGTGACCCTGCCGCATTCAGTGAAATTGCCCGTACAAAATTTAATTACAAAGTATTTGACCATGTATGTGACTGGATGAAAGAAAAGCTGGACAGATAGACAGGTATCTCTGAAATATACTGTACATGAAAATTAGCAGTTTTCAGCAAATGTGACTAAAGGAGAGATTTTAGTTTTGTGAAATGATGTTTTTTCTAACAATATAAAATCATTATGAAATGAAAACTTTACAACGGTCGGTATTTGCGTTTATTTTCCTTTTATTTGGCCCATCTTTATTGGCCCAGGTAGTACCTGCGGATTTAGACAGTATGTTATGTTATACCCTGGACAGCATGCGAGCTGTTACCGGAGCTAAGTCATACAGTGCTGCAATTCAATTCAGTGATGGTGCTGTATGGTCTCATGCAGATGGTGTTTCCATGGAGTCGCCTGCGGTTGATGTGACTGTTAATGATGCTTACCTGATAGGAAGTGTTACTAAAACGATCACATCGGCCTGCATACTACAGATGGCTGATGAAGGTAAGTTGAGCCTGGATGACAGCCTGCATAAATGGCTTGG
>CAYZKL010000074.1:6080-18527 GCA_964478855.1 uncultured Flavipsychrobacter sp. | reverse complement strand
GACGGACGTATATGGGTACCTAAACAAAAAGCAGATACCCGCACACCAACAGCAATACCTGAAGAAGAGCGTGACTACTACCTGGAAAGGAGATACCCTGCCTTCGGTAACCTGGTACCACGCGATGTGGCCAGCCGCGCCGCTAAGGAGCGTTGCGATGCCGGTTATGGTGTGGGTTCTTCCAAGATGGCTGTTTACCTCGACTTCGCTTCGGCTATTGAGCGCTACGGTAAAACAGAAGCTAACAAACAAGGCAAACACAATCTCGATCATTCAGCGATCATTGCATTAGGTAAAGATGTAGTTAAGGAAAAGTACGGTAACCTCTTTGATATGTACGCAAAGATCACCGGCGAAAATCCTTACGAAGTACCTATGCGCATCTACCCTGCCGTACACTACACTATGGGCGGCCTGTGGGTGGATTATGAACTGATGACAAACGTACCTAACCTTTACGCATTAGGTGAGGCCAACTTCAGCGATCACGGCGCTAATCGTCTTGGAGCTTCTGCACTGATGCAGGGCCTGGCTGATGGCTACTTCGTTATACCTTATACATTGGGTAATAACCTGGCAGATGATATCCGTACCAAGGCTATCCCTACAGACCACCCTGCTTTTGTACAGGCAGAAAAAGAAGTGAACGACCGCATCAACCGATTGATGAACATCAAGGGTACAGAAAGCGTTGAAAGCTTCCACAAGCGCCTGGGCAAGATCATGTGGGATAAATGCGGTATGGGCCGTAACGCAAAAGGACTTACTGAAGCTATTGAAGAAATAAAAGCATTGCGCAAAGAGTTCTGGAGCAATGTGCGCATACCGGGCGACATAGCAGAGTACAACCCTGAACTGGATAAAGCGGGCCGTGTGGCTGACTTTATAGAGCTGGGCGAACTGATGTGTATAGATGCACTGCACCGTAACGAAAGTTGTGGCGGTCACTTCCGTGAAGAGTCGCAGACAGAGGACGGCGAAGCACTGAGGGATGATGAAAAGTATATGTATGTAGCGGCATGGGAATACAAAGGCGACAGCCAGTATGAACTGCATAAGGAGACATTGGATTATGAGGTTGTTCACCCAAGTGCTCGTAGCTATAAATAATTTAGATAATTCGGCAAATTGATATTTTATGCAACATTATAACATGAACCTCACCCTAAAGGTGTGGAAGCAGAAGAACAACAAGGCAAAAGGCGCTTTTGAGACATTCAAAGTGAATAATATCTCATCAGAAATGTCTTTCCTTGAAATGATCGATGTACTGAATGAGCAATTAGTGTCAGAAGGCAAAGAGCCTATCGCTTTCGATCATGACTGTCGTGAGGGTATATGCGGCGCATGCAGCATGTATATCAATGGCCGTGCGCATGGCCCATGGCACCAGACCACTACCTGCCAGTTGCACATGCGTGAGTACAAAGATGGCGATACCATTGTGGTAGAGCCATGGCGTGCAAACGCATTTCCGGTAATTAAGGACCTGGTGGTTGACCGTACTTCCTTCGACCGTATCATAGCAGCCGGTGGTTATGTATCTGTAAACACAGGTAATGCGCAGGATGCTAACTCACTGCCGATCGAAAAACAAAGAGCTGATGAGTCATTTGCTGCTGCTAGCTGTATCGGTTGTGGTGCATGTGTGGCAGCCTGTCCTAATACTTCTGCCATGTTATTCGTATCTGCTAAAGTATCTCACCTGGCACTATTACCACAGGGCGAGCCTGAGCGTAAGACCCGTGCAATGAACATGGTGAGCCAGATGGATGCTGAAGGTTTTGGTAGCTGTACCAACATTGGTGCCTGCGAAGCTGAGTGCCCTAAAGGTATCTCTCTCGAGAATATTGCCCGCCTCAACCGCGAGTATATCGGTGCGGTATTCTCAGGCAGTGCAGATGCCGGAGCTTAATAAATTATAAATTATTACTGAAAGGCTGTCTTATTCGGACAGCCTTTTGTTATTTTGTACCATGAGAAAACAGATACTCATCTTATTGATCGCGGCTTTTGCCTGCATTCCTTCATTTGCACAAGACACTGTCGCTACCGGTAAGCACCTTCGTGTGAGCCTGCTCACCTGCGGCCCTGGTGACGAAGAAGTGTACGAAGTATTCGGCCATACGGGCGTGCGCGTCATAGACAGTGCCAATAATACCGACGAGGTGTATAACTATGGCACCTTTGCCTTTGGTCCTGATTTCGAGTTGCAGTTCATGCAGGGCAAGCTGCTCTACTATGTTTCTAAAGCCCCGTTCATGGCCTTTATGGAGGAGTATATCATAGCAAAACGCAGCGTAGAAGAACAGGTACTCCTGATAGATGACCACCAGGCACGACATATTTACGACTTCCTGGAGTGGAATGCCGAACCGGAAAACAGGGAGTATAAGTATGATTTCTTCTTTGACAATTGCGCTACCCGTATCCGCGACATATTTCCCCGCCCCGATGTATTAGGCAAAAATTTCAAATACGGCAAAGTTGTGTCTCCGGATAAGCCCCTTACATTCAGGGATATTATTAACCAATACTTCTTCCGTGATCATTGTACCCGGGTAGGTGTGAACATACTATTGGGCAGCAAGATAGACAGGGTGATGACCAATGATGATATCATGTTTTTGCCGGATTACCTGAGAGATGGTTTAGGAGGAGCAACGGTGAGCGGGCGTAAAATTGCAACAGCACCTACCCTGCTCTTACCGGCCATGCAGCCACAGTCGGCCGGGCTCAACCAACCTATGATAGTGACCGGTCTTATAGCCATACTTACCATTATTGGCCTGTCATTCCCCCAGTTAAGGGTGTTGGGTAAGGTCATGAGTTCGCTGGTGTTATTCGCAACAGGGCTGCTGGGGTGTCTTATCCTTGTTATGTGGTTTGCTACTGACCACCAGGGCTGCAGCAACAATTTCAATATACTCTGGTGCCTGCCTACCAACATTGTCATTGCTTTCGCTAATCCTAAAGGTAAGCCTCGTTATGCATTGATAGCCATTATCTTATTGTTTGTTTCGTTTTTACTGCATTTGTTTAAAGTACAGGGCCTTACCCTGCTGGAGCTTGGTCCTTTGTTCCTCGCACTGCTGGTTATTTATGGCACGATTTATAAGCGTAGCAGAGTAAAAAACAATGACAATGCCTGAGATAAGCAATACGATTTCTTCGAATATAAGTTACCGGAAGATGGGTTCCGGTCCGGCAGTGGTCATCATCCATGGCTTTCCCGAAAGTGGAAACCTATGGCGGAATATATGGGATGAACTTGCCAAAAAATTTACCCTCCTGATACCAGACCTTCCCGGAAGTGGCAACAGTAAACTGGAACAGAAAACATCTATGGCTGACCTGGCAGCATGTATTAAAGACATCCTGGATCATGAGCAGATAGACAAAGCGGTCATTGTTGGTCACTCAATGGGTGGTTATGTAGGCTTTGAATTTGCTGATAAATACCCGGCTATGGTGGCAGGGCTGTCTCTTGTACACTCTACCCCTGCCGCAGATGATGAGGAAAAGAAAAAAACAAGGCTGAAGTCGATAGAACTGATTCAGGGCGGCGAAAAGAAAACCTTCATACGGCATATGGTGCCCAACCTCTTTTCTGCGCCATTCAAAGAAGCACATCCGGAGATCATAGAAGAACAGATAGCACAGGCGATGGAACTGGAAGAAAAGAGCCTGGTCAACTTCTACAAGGCTATGATCGACCGAAACGACCATTCAGGCAACCTTAAAGATGCAGCGTACCCCTTGCAATGGATCGTAGGAATTGACGACAATATCATATATTATAAAAACATATTAACGTACAGCAACCTTTCTCCCGTTAATTTTGTATCACTGTATCCCGATTGCGGACACATGAGTATGTTTGAGGCGGAGGAAAAACTGAAGACCGACCTCATAGCATTCTTTGACTATTGTTATAAGAACAAAGAATAATTAATGAAACCGAACCGCGTTCTGCTCATTCTAATGCTATCAGTACTTTCCTGTCTGCAGGCAAGTGCATCGCATATAGTCGGCGGCGAGTTCACATACAGGTTTCTCGGCGATACACTTATCCCCCCTCTGATGTATCACAGATACCAGGTAAGCCTGAGTATATACCAGGACTGCGAAAACGGACAGCCGGATGCAATAGCTGAAGATAACCCTGCTTTCCTCGGCGTTTATGATGGTATGCGTAATCTCATCCAGATGGATACCGGTGTTACCGGTGGCATATATTTTACTACAACCGAGATGGTACCCGCCAATTTCAACAATTCATGTGTGACCAATATCCCTCGCACATGCCTCATTAAAAAAACATTCATTAAGACCTATTACCTGGCTCCTAATACTTCAGGGTATGTAATTGCTTATCAGCGTTGTTGCAGAAACAATGCAATAGTCAACATACAGAAACCCGGAGACAATGGATCTACCTATTATTGTACCATTCCGCCATCACCGCGGGTCAACAACAGTGCTGTTTTTAATAACTACCCACCCCAGATCATTTGTGTCAATAACCCGCTCTACTATGATCATTCGGCATTTGATCCCGATGGCGATTCACTTAGTTATGAGTATTGCCAGGCGTTGGAAGGGGCAACCGGTGCTGATATTAAACCCGCACCGCTACCCCCACCGTATGACAGCGTAAAATATGTAAACCCTCCATACTCCTACAAGGTTCCCTTGACAGGCTTCCCCGCTATCCAGGTCAATCCTGTTACCGGGCTGATCACCGGCACCCCAAACAGGCTGGGCAGGTACCTGGTAACGGTATGTGTGAACGAATGGCGCAATGGGGTCATCATTAATACTACAAAACGTGAGTTCCAGTTTGTGGTCACTAATTGCTCCAAAGTAGTAGTTGCAGATATACCTCAATTCTCTACTGATCCCAATACTTATATTGTTAACTGCACAGATTTTGATGTATTTTTTGTCAACAAGAGTACTGGTGGCTTTGCTTATCGTTGGGATTTTGGGGTTACTAACCGAAACGACGATACTTCAATCGCATTTCAGCCAACATTCACCTATCCCGACACGGGTACTTTTGTTGTAAGGCTTGTAGTCAATCCGGCTTCCACCTGCCCCGATAGCATCGTCAGGTTTGTTAAGGTCTATCCCAAGTTCAGGGCCGACTTTACAAATACAGGTAAATACTGCCCGGGCGACTCTATCAATTTTACTGATCTTACAACTGCTTTTATCAAGCCCATCAATTTCTGGAAATGGAGCTTTGGTGATGGCGATAGTACTTTCGAGCAAAATCCGGTTCATGCCTATCAGCGAGGCGGTACATATTACGTTACCCTCATCTCCCAAAACATAAAGACCTGTGTGGATACGGCAGTTAAGCCTGTTTTGATACAAACATTCAAACCATTTGTGGGCGATGATACTATTATTGTAAAAGGGGAAAGCATACAGTTCAATGCAGTAGGTGGCGTAAAATATGCATGGGTGCCGCCGGATAACCTCAGTGCTACTGATATATATAATCCTGTTGGTTATTATCCTGAAACCGGCACATTCACTTATTATGTAGATGTAGAAAGTGCATTTGGCTGCCGTGGCACCGACACGGTGAAGGTAACAGTGGTAAATATGGCCCAGTTCTTTGTACCAAATGCATTCAGCCCTAATGGCGATGGACATAACGATGTGTTCCGCCCAATAGCGGTTGGCTACAGGGGACTGAATTATTTCAGGGTATATAACCGGTTTGGAGAGCAGGTCTATCACAGCACAAGTCTCGAAAGCGGTTGGAACGGCGACTATAAGGATAAACAAGCAGATCTGGGCGTTTACTACTGGCAGATCAGTTTTACCGACCGCTTTGGCAAGGAAGGATTCCTGAAAGGCGACGTAACACTTGTGAGGTAGCGAAATAGTCACTCCATACTATTCTTAATTCATTTCCAAACTTTTACCTTCTTTCATACGTCTTATAGGTTAATTATAAGCAGTTTTCCGGCTTATAGCTTTTTTCTTTACATTTGGAACAATGAAAATCAAACACATGAAGAATCTGACGATCCTTTTCTTAGGACTTTTTATCATTTTTGGCACTGCGACCAATGCTGTTGCGCAGGCAAAACCACAAGTGAAATTTGCATCGGCAAAACAAAATGGCAGCACGGTATCTTTTACGCTTACCTCCAACAAGCCCTTCCGTATGGGTGGCAACATGTATATGCTGCACATTAACGATAAGGATTTCACAAGGAGCAAGCAAAACACCAGTAACGGTAAAGGAACCATCACTTTTTATGTACCGGTTGCTGACGTTAACGAATTCAAGGAAGGTACAGATATGTATCTTACTTATGGCCGAATATTCCGTAACGGGCAGGATGACATGAAAGAGTTATCGCTTCAGGCCCAGGCGCGTTGCTGGAATCTCGGAAATTTCAGTAAGTCATTGCTATCCAAATAAATAACAACCCTTTAAAAATATTCAAATGAACTTAGTTAATACGATCAAAGGCATAGTATGCGCTGCTGTTGCGCTTTGCTTAAGCCAGTCAGTATCCTATGCCCAGGCTACCCCTGATCCGGCTCTTATGGGTACTTATGCCGTTACCAAAGCTCAATATGATCTTGGGGACCAGGCATGGACGCCACCCAGCTTTCCTTTTGCTGTAGAAGTGCGCGGCTCAGTGCACTACCCTACAGGCCTTTCAGGCGGACCTTTCCCGGTAATTGTATTCCTGCACGGCAGGCATGAGACTTGCTACCAGACCAGCAATCCATCAAACACTAATGGCGTATGGCCATGCCCTACTGGTTGGCAGTCTATTACCAGCTACGAAGGCTATGACTATGCCGCCCGTACCATGGCAAGCCATGGCTACATAGTGATCTCTGTATCCTGCAATTCAATAAACGCAGATGATAACAGCCTTGCTGATGCCGGTATGAATGCCCGCGGTGAACTGATGCAGCATCACCTCGACCTTTGGAACACCTACAATACAACCGGCGCAGCACCATTCGGTACTACTTTCGTAGGCAAACTGGATCTGCAGAACATAGGCACAATGGGCCACTCCCGTGGTGGTGAAGGTGTTATCTTCCATGCGTTATACAATAAATCACTGGGCAGCCCATATGGCATCAAGGCGGTTATCACATTGGCACCTGTGGATTTTCTCAGGAAAGTAATGCATGACATTCCGCTGATGAACATTGCACCTTACTGCGATGGTGACGTATCGGATCTGCAGGGAGTACATTTTTATGATGATGCACGCTATACAGATACTATGGACCTTGCACCAAAACATTCTGTATTGATGATGGGTGCCAATCACAATTTCTACAATACCGTATGGACACCCGGCTCATACATCGCAGGCGGTGCGGATGACTGGGATGATTACTGGGGTGGCACTGACCCACATTGTAAGGCAACAGTTACCGGTAACAAACGCTTTGATACCACAAAACAAAAAGCAGCTTTCAATAGCTATGCAGCAGCCTTCTATCGTATGTATGTAGGCAAGGAAACTCAGTTTGCCCCGATACTGGAAGCTGATGACCGCATACCTCCATCATCATCTTTGCTGGATACCACCAACGTATTTGTATCGTTTCAGCCGGGCAGGCACCGTAGGTTAGATATCAATCGCGCAGACACCAATATTGCTGACGTTACCAACTCTTTAGGTGGTGCAGTTACTATTACCAGCCTCACATCACCTGATATTTGCAGTGGCGGATTAGGTATGCTCAACTGCCTTACAGGCGTATTTGCAGGCCAGGAGCCTCACAGGGGTTCATCAACAGAACCGGGTGCTGCCCAGATGAGGTTAAGGTGGAACGCTCCTACTAATGCGTATGAAAATGCGGTACCTGCTGCTAACCAGGATGTTACTTCATTCCAGTATTTATCTTTCAGGGCAGGTGTCAATTTCAAGGACTATACCGGTACAGCAAAGCTCAATTACACAGTTCAACTTATAGATTCTGCAGGCAATACCGCAAGCCTGGCTGCAGGCAGCTACACCAGCGCTATGTTCCGTGGCCCGGGTACTGAAACAGGAAACTTCCCTAAAGTAACGCTGAATACAGTTAAGATACCTCTCTCTGATTTCACAGGTATCAACCTGGCCAAAATAAGGAAGGTGAAATTCCTGTTCAACAACTCTGCAGCGGGTGCGATACTGGTAAATGACATTGCGTTCACCGGCTACCGTTGCGGCAAACTTAATGCCAATTACAACGACAGTACTGCATTCAAGAGCTACAAAGTGTTCTTTAAAGATTCATCCGTTACCAATTTCGGCGATACTGTTACTTACTTATGGAAGTTCGGCAACCCTGCATCTGGTGTGAATGATACATCAACACTCAAAAACCCTACACATACCTATACCGGCCCGGGCACTTATACAGCGTGCCTGTATGTGACCACTAAACGTAAGTTCGGCGTATCATGTACCGATACTTTCTGCCAGACCATCGTCCTTACTCCGCTTTCAGTAGAGGAAATGAATCACCCGGAGATCACTATCATACCTAACCCTGCAAAGGATTACCTGCAGATAGATGGTGCTGAAAAGACCGATGTGCTCAGGATCATCAATCTTTATGGACAGGAAGTATTTAGTACTGCCATTACTCAGTCTTATATTCAGCTACCACAAAACCTGGCAACAGGTGTGTACTACGCAATTATAAATACAGCCAAAGGAAACATACACCAGAAGATACTTATCAACAGGTAATACTTGGTGCTGATGTTATTATAAATAAAAGAGGGGGCTAATAGCCCCCTCTTTTATTTAGCCAGCAAATCATCAAGTCGCTCATAACCTTCATTCACACCTTTTTCCATACCGCTCTTCAGCATAGCATCCCTGTCTGCTACCGACCGGTAAACGGCTTGGCCGGTGAGCCGGGTCCTGCCGCCGGGTAGTGCCTCAAAATTCGCTATGTTGAATTCCACATGCCCCTTTTCAGGCAGCCCTTCAAACTCGAATGTGCCTATGATGCGCTCTGGTGCAGTCACCTCGTGATACACACCACGGAATGAATAGGCGTTACCCTTGTCATCTCTATGAGTATAGCGGTAAGAACCGCCATCTCTCGGCTCAAACTGTGCAAGCGTCATAACGAGGTCTTTAGGGCCCAGCCACTGCACATACAGTTCCGGATCTACATGCGCCTTGAACACCAGTTCCCTCGGCGCATCAAATTCACGGATGATGAAGAGCTCCTGCTTGCCGGGCTCTGCTATGATCTTCGTTTCATTCTTTGTTGCCATTGTATTTAAGATTTAGTTGTTATTGTTTATCATATGCTTCCTGAAGTTTGGCTACATCTATCTTGTCCATTTGCATCATGGCCTGCATTACCCTGTTGGCTCGTGCACGGTCAGGGTCTCCCATCAGCCTGCCCAGCGCCTCGGGTATTATCTGCCACGACAGTCCGAACTTATCTACCAGCCAGCCGCAGCGCGATTCCTCGCCGCCGTCGGTAAGTTTTGTCCATAGCTCATCTACCTCTGCCTGGTCCTTGCAGTTCACAAAGAATGATATGGCCGGGGTGAATGAGTAATGCGGACCGCCATCCAGCGCCATGAACTGCTGCCCTTCTATCTCAAAGGTGGCGGTCATGATCTTTGTCTTATTGTCTGCCGAGTTGCCGCCGATGCGGTGAACGTTATGCACCTTGGTATTCTTAAATACCGAAGTGTAAAAGTTAATGGCCTCTTCTATATTGCCATTGAACCAAAGGAACGGAGTGATCTTCTGCATAGTGTTTGTTTTATGATTGATTATTTGATCTTGCGTTTAATACTCTTAGGTGCGGCTTTTGACTCCTTTGCTTTCAGCTTATTCAGTACATCATCGAGGCGGTCGTAGCGCTCTGCCCATTGCTGGCGGTACCGCTCCACCCATTCCGATACCTCGCTCAACTGTTGCAACTGTGCCTCACAGTACCGCTCCCTCCCCTTCTTCGTGATCACTATCAGCCCGCACTCAGTCAGTATCTTGATGTGCTGCGAAATGGCGGGGCGGCTCACGTCAAAATTCTCAGCAATAGAATTCAGGTTCAGCGACTGGTAGGCCACCAGGTTAATGATCTCTCTGCGCGTGGGGTCTGCTATTGCCTGGAAAACATCTCTTCTCATTCCTTATGATATTATGTAAGTATTCGCTTACAAATGTATAGGTAAGCATTCACTTACGCAAATATTTTTGAAAAAATTTCTTTACTAAGCATTTAGGCCCGGGTGCTGGTGCATCCGGGCCTAATATCTTATAGCTGATTAGCAGCTGAGTTTACTGCTCCCCCTCTGCCAGGAAACCCTTGATCAGTGTATACCATTGCGCTTCCGACAGGCCGGCTATGGCGCCTGCTGCAACAAGAGTATTGCGTATGCTATCTGCCGGATTGTCCATCTTTACATTAGGCACCTCGTTCCTGCCGTGGTACGATGCTGTCACGGTATTACCATTACGCTGCACCATGAAGGATGATGTGGCACTGTCCAGGAAGAAGTGAGCGGTCTCATCTGTAGGCTTAGCCGGGTTGTTGCACGGCCTTACCTTTACGGCAAACAGCTCCTCATCGCCCTCCTTATTATTCCTGTCCTCTATATCCTCTACACATACCCAGTCGTAGCCATCGCCTGCTATAGGCCCCGGCCCGGGTATATCTATCCTGAAGTGGTCATTTACTTTTACCGACCGCTGCACCTCAACACCTGATGTGGTGGTAAGTGCAAACGAGCTGGCCAGCCCGCCGCACAGGTCCTGCCACATGCGGGGGTTGCGAATCCGGTTGCGCGCGGTGGCAAAGGCTTTTAATGCTTTTTCTTTAGTATCAAATGAAACAGATGTGGTAAGGTCTGTTTGTTTGCCCTTAATGTTCTCTGGTATAATGGTGCACGTCATAGGATTAATTGTTTTGGCTTAAGATCATTGCTGCTGCCGTATAACTATCCTTGCATAGAGTGCTGCCACCTGTTCGATAAACTCCGGCACCAGTTTGTGGTCCGTTTCGGTATTGATAGTGTGTTGCTGGTAGTGTTCGTCCATCGAGAACTCCTCAACTCCTATCTTCCTCAGTATATCGGCAAGCTGCATCAGACTATGGTCCAGGTAGTTAGACATTGTGCCATCCTGATCATTCATTGTGAATAGATTTTGGCAAAATGCTTAAAAAATTATGCCATAATCGCTATCCCATTAACCCCGGCTGGCCATATAAGTAAAGTAGATATTCAGGAACAGGAATACCGCCATTACTACCCATGCGCATACCTTATCAAACCGGGCTGCCTTTTCCAGTTTCTCCTGCTTGGACAGCTTCAGCACATAGGAGTTGGCCACCATGATCACTAATATGAAGAACAGTGTAATACCATGCAGTGTATCTACCAGTGTAAAGGTGGTAGACTCCGGCAAGGCAGAGTCAACAATGTACTTATTACCTACCACAGCAAACAGCGCACCAACGCTGAGGCCGAAGCGCGAATCGATACCATCGGTATGAATAAAGAAGCACATGAACGCTATCAGGAAGGCCAGGTACATACCCAGGAACATCTTCCAGAACAGGCCCATGGCATTGCGCTCTATCTGCAGCTTCACCTTGTAGTTACTGTATTCGGTCTTCGGGGTCTTTATGCTGGTATCGCCAAAATTCGTTTCGTATACCTTGATACCGGTGGTTATGTTCAGGCTGTCTATCCGCCATTTGCGCAGCGTAAAGCGGGGATCAAAGTGCTTGCCCGAAGTATCTGCCACAAATATCAATGCCGATTTATCAAACTGCGAATTCTCTATCGAGAACCTCAGCTTCTGCCTGTCAAACGGGAAGTTCTCTGTGGCCCATTCATCCTTCATCACGCATTGCAGCTTCATCAGCAGGTACACCCTGCCGTTGCTCGTGTCTATGGTCGAGAATGACCTGTTCACACTTTTGGCCTGCGGCACCTCTAGGTTTTGCAGAAAGTCAAATTTCTTGTTCTTGTACCTCAGCCACAGCCATAGGTCGGTAGTGTATTCCTTGGCCTTGAAGTCTATGTTGTGGATACTGGTGATGTACACACCGCACACCACGGTATCGGGCGCAGCCACCACAGCCCTTGCAGGCAATAACAGGGCACAGAATAATGCTATTGCTATAAATAACTGCCTGGTTACCATTGTTGCCATAAAGTATGTGTATCGGTTTATAAAAATTATACATGACAAATATAGACTGAATAAGTGAATGCGGTTAGCTGCCATTTGCAAAATGGCCCTATATTTATACGGTACAATGACGCACAACATAGTATATAACATAGCTTATACCACAGCCGACTACGAGCTGGCCAGGGGCCTGTTTCGGGAGTATGCCGCATCACTGGGTGTCGATCTTTCGTTCCAGGATTTTGAGCATGAGCTGGCTACGGTGCATGAGCAGTATCACCCGCCC
>CAYZKL010000074.1:5307-6070 GCA_964478855.1 uncultured Flavipsychrobacter sp. | reverse complement strand
GCTGGCCTTTGCCGGCGATACGGCCATAGGCTGCACCGGCATACGCAGGCTGGCCGATGGTGTTGCCGAGCTGAAGCGCATGTATGTGCAAACCGCCTACCGTGGCAGCGGCATCGGTGTGCAACTGCTGCAGCGGGCCATAGCCCTTGCCACTGATGCCCACTACCATACCCTGCGGCTCGATACCCTGCCCGATATGGCGCAGGCGCAGCAACTATACCGCACCTTTGGCTTCGTGGAGATACCACCATACCGCTACAATCCCGTAGAGGGAACGATGTATATGGAGAAAGGCTTGAACCGGGATTATTAGGATTTATGGATTTACAAGATGCTCATGATGATAACTATGATCATCTAAGCACAAGTATCTTCTGCGTTGATGATACATTGCCGTTGACCTCGATGTTGTAAAAATATACACCTGAAGGTAGCTCCCTGTTATCCACTAAAATATAACCAAACCTGTTATCTACCTGGTAAGACTTTACCAACTGGCCTGTGCTGCTGTATAGTGACAGTTTTCCCATGTTCGCCCCATCAGGTAAAGTAAATGTAATTTTCACCTGGTCGGCAGAGGGGTTAGGAATAGGCGTCGTCTCAATAGACTTCTTTGCTGGCTTATCATTTGCAGCAAGGCCCAGCGTTCCTGTTCCGGTGCAGCTACCGCAGGGTATAGTACCTGGAAGCCTGTAGAGTTCAAGGCCGTTAGCCGTCAAAGTAGTTAGTTTAAATACGCCCGGAGTATCTTCAAATACATGAA
>CAYZKL010000074.1:0-5297 GCA_964478855.1 uncultured Flavipsychrobacter sp. | reverse complement strand
GCAAGGCCTGCTACATTCGCATTTAGTATTGAATCGGTGAGCACACCGGCCTCATTAAGAATATAATACTTGCCTACCGCCCCGGTAGTGGGTACGCACGTAATAGCGATCTCAAGTAACGGATCAAGATTGAATAATGTTTCTGAGGCGTAAAACACAGTCTTGTCGTGCATCTTCTCAGTTGAATAATATTGATTTTGATAGCCGGTGAAATAAGGCAGCACAATCATTTTCCAAAAACTCAGATCAGTGTTATAAAAGAAGATGGTATCGGCAGCAGAGGTCAATATGCTGCCGCCATAGTTTTTGGTCATGATCTTCTTACCGGAGATGCTCAGATCTACAATCTGGGATTCTGTGTAATAGAAGTCTTTAGGCATAGAGCCGATCAAAGACATTTGCGCAAAGGAGGTATTAAAATGTAATGACAGCAGAAGCACTACAACAGAAGTAAACAGGTATTTTTTCATAAGAAACATATTAGGGTGAATTGTAAATATATAGATAAACTTACTATTTTCAAACTATTTCAACCCCCACTCGTCCTCGTTTGCAACGAGGATGCTACGACGCAGCGTTTGCAACGTCAGTGAAAATACACTCCTCTTTCAGATTTGCAAATCCATTTTACACGCTCTTTCACAAAACGGAATGCTCCTGGCTAATTGCAGATGGTGTAACAATTCTGTTGTTTTTCATCCGTACAAGTTCGAACAATAACGCAATCCATACTAAAATACAGGGAACTGCTTTAATATTATAAGGCATAAAGATAGACACCCTTACAATTGTCGGAAAGATATCAGTAGGCGAAAGGGAAGTAAAAACGAATGCTATTCCCAATAAAATTTTTTGCCAAATATTACGTGAACTTAAAAGATACCAAATTCCTACACCGGTAACTGCTATAATATATGTTGGCGACTCCGCCTTATGATTAAATATAATAACCCATATCAACAAAGATGATAAAATAAGCAAACGAAAGGATCTATCATTATACATCTCTGTTTTTAAGAAAGGGATGCAGAATAAGATTGCTCCTGCCAACATAATTATATTTTTATTGTCATTGATACCAAACCATGTACTTAGCCAACCCATAACAGATAACCCATAAGAAGTGGATTGATCATTCATTATCATGCTTATCCAGTTGATGTACTGCCATTCTAAAGTATGCAATGGATTAACCAACAGCGGTATCAAAAGTATTGCCACCGTCCATACCACAGCAAACATTATAAACTTTCTTTTATTAGGATATAAAATAAACATACAAAATCCAATAGCTCCATAAACCTTTATAAATACAGATACTACAATGAGCAATGCCGCCAACCAGGTTTTATTTTTTTCTAAAAAACAAAATGCGGCTATGAGTAATGCTGCCATTAAACCATTACTCTGGCAATTTTGGAGACACGTAAACAGTTCAGGCAATACAAACCAAAGCAATAATGTCTTTGTTTTTTCATTAAGTGGCAACATCCTGATGGCACCAAATAAAGCTACTGCATTTAAAATGTTCCATGCACTCAATCCTATATAATTAGGTAAGTAAGCAAATAAGCCCATACAGAACGCAAAAGTCGGGCTGTATTTATATAGATCCCAGTACTCATTTGGATATGGAATATAAAGATTCCTGGCTGCTATCAGATGAAAAAAAGAGTGCTTAAAAATGATATAATTATTGAATTCGGTGTATACTCTATCGCCGTATAAATGTGTTTTGAGAAGTAATGCTTGTACGCTTGCAGTAATTGCAAATAATATATACACTCCAATTACCGTTTTCTGATTGAAAACAATTGTTCTTATATTTGATAGCATAGATAGGGTTATTAAATTGGCTACTACTTACCACTTGTCACTCCCTCGTTTGTTACGAGGATGCCACGGCACGGCGTTGGTAACGCCAGTGAAAATACACCCGATCCTTCGGATTTGCAAATACCATTTCGCCGCTCTTTTACCAAACCCCATTCTTCTTATTCTCTCATTCTGACCATTCTGATTCAGACAACCAGCTCCACATTTCATAACAGGCTCATCAGGATAATCACGATTCATCTGAGGTTCAACTTTCTTTACAAGATATCCACAATCTAATTATTACTTAAAACCCTCACCCAGCCAGCATTTCACCCACCTCACCACACGTAAAATGTGTCTAACCCCGTTTTTTTCTTAATCCTACCTATCCGAATTTTACGCCCCATATTTTTTCGAAACCAAAATTTCAGGCTATGAAACTCGAACAGCAGCAGCAGGCGCAGCACCTCTACTTCCAGACAGACCTCTCCAAAACACAGATCGCAGAGGCCGTTGGCGTTACCCGCCGTTCCCTACACAACTGGATACGGGAACACAATTGGGAATACCTCAAACGCTCCGGTGCAGCCATGCCCTCCCTCATCGTGGCTAACTGTTACCAGGCTATGGCACAGTTGTCAGAGAGTATCCTCTCCCGCTCCGTTGAGCCCATCACCCGCACCGAGGTCGAGGCCATGTACAAGCTCGCTCTCATAGTCAACAAGCTAAAGGTCCGCACTGCCTTCAATGAACGTATGGAAACCTTCACCGGCTTTATGGATGGCCTGCAGGAGGTCAACCCCGAGCTTGCTCGTACCATAGCGCCCTACGTTTCCCAATACTTTGCTGCCTGCGCCAATGTCAATACACCCGCTGCCGTCAATGCCCGTGTTGCCCGCCCTGCGCCCCCTCCTGCCTCTGATCCTTCCGAGGCGCAGATGGACAAAGAAGACATAGAAGCATGGGCAGCAGAGCGCACCTCAGCACCGCAAACCAAAACCACCACCCAACCACCATATACCTCGGCACCACCACAACCCTCGCCACAAAAACCAAAGCTCGATCTTCGCAAGCAACTCCGTGGCACAGCCTCCTCCGGCCCCGGCAAAGTGCTTGCCAATACTATAGCAGCATAATTCCACACTGTGAAAAAGTGAGAAATTTTAAAACACTAAACCGTTGATTATCAATTACAATGTGGGAAAGAATATTTGTAGGTTATTTGCACAAGCGTTAAAATATTCTACTTTACACAAGTCAAATTACCATAAAGTAGGCAGAATCAAAAAACACATTTCATGAAAAATGTAATGACCATTCTATCTGTATTTATCATTACCGTTAATACTGCTTTTGCACAGGAAAAAAAAGCAAATACCTCTGATAATACCAAATCGGTAAAACAAGAAGTAGCGCAAGACATTAAAATAGGTATGCATTATGGTGGTGGAATAGTAGCTTATATATTGCAAGTTGGAGACCCTGGGTATAACCCATCAACAAAACACGGTTTGATCGTAGCTCCAAGCGACCAAGCCTCGGAAGTTGCGTGGGGTTGCTTTGCAAAATTCATTGGCGCTGTATCGACAGAATTAGGTGCGGGAAAAGCAAACACGATACTCATTGCGAACATTTGTGGTATAGGTTCTGCCGCCTACATATGTGATACACTAACGCTTAATGGTTACTCTGATTGGTACCTACCTAGCAAAGATGAGTTAAACATAATTTATCTTAATCGTGCAGCAATTGGCAGCTTTGATACCACATTCGATATCAAACCATCTCGTGAAAATTACACAATTGGCCCTTACTGGAGTTCCTCCGAGTCAGACCCTTACTTTGCATGGCACCAGAGTATGGTTACTGGCGACCAAGATTCACTAGGTGGCAAGGACGAAAAATATTTTTTTGTGCGAGCTATTCGTTCTTTTTGATAGTTAAAACAGGCGTTTGGGTTACTTACCGCCCACAACCTTATCATAGTCGGCATCCTTAGGTTCCCATAGCTCTACTTTGTTTTGCTCGCAGTCGAGTATGTGCACAAACTTACCGAAGTCAGAATCTTCGATAGCATCGAGGATAGTAATGCCGTCCTTGCGTAGCTGTTCTACCAGTTGCTCTATATGCGCCACACGGTAGTTGATCATATAGTCCTTGGCAGAAGGTGCAAAGTAGGTGGTCTTTTCGCCAAACGGGATCCATAGTTTGCAGCCGTACTTAGACGGGTCGCTACCCTGCCGCCATTCAAACTTGGTACCGTAAGGGCTGGCATCCACATGCAGGTGCTGCTTGTACCATGCCTTTACATTGTTAGGGTCCTTGCACTTGAAGAAGAAGCCGCCAAGGCCGGTAACACCGGGAGCAGGATCGGTATGGTTGCCGGCGCTCTTAGCTATGATGTCGGCGGGCACTTTGGTATCGGCATATACCTGCCACGTCTTTACCTGCTGCCCGTGCACTACTGCCCGCCATGATGCAGCAGTGCGCCAGTGGTGGGCTTTGTTGCCCAGGTAGCTGCCCTGCGCAAAACCGAATGCGGCAACAGTATCGCCGTTCACAAAAACGTCTGTAATATCGATATGATAATCAGGAAACAACTTAAAGTAGTCGCCCCAGCCGGCAGCAGCTTTGTCCTTACCACTCCCCTCGCAGCCTGTGGCATCTATGAATGTATGGTCGGAGGTAAGCAGGGCAGTGATGCGGGCAACATCGTGGGCATTAACAGCATCGGCGAACGAGTGCAGTGTTTCCTTTGTCATAGTGGTTTTGTTTTGGGCAGCAGCAGCAAAGGTGAGTAACAGTAAGAGTGCAATGAAACAGTGAAGCGAGTACCTTTTTGCTGCGGTCATGAGGATAAATTTATTGGTTTTCCTGTACGGGGAATTTGCTGACGTCCATGTAAAAGACCTCCCAGGTATGCCCGTCAAAATCTTCGATAGTGCGTTGCTGCATAAAACCGTAGTCCCTCATTTCATTCGGCTCAATGCCGCCGGCTGAAACCGCATCGGCTACAATGCTGTTTACGAGCTCCACACTATCTACCGAAAGGGAGTAGATACCGGCTATGTTGGCCTTTGTATCGGCAATGGGTTTTGTGGTAAAGCTTTTAAACTTTTCGTGCGTCATGATCATTAGGAAAATAGACTCACTCCAAACCATGCATTTCGCTGTTTCGTCTGAGAACTGCGGGTTGTTTGTAAAACCCATTTTGGTGTAAAGATTCATTGACCGCCCAAGGTCGCTGACTGCCAGATTAATAAAAACCTGCTTGCTCATGTGTAGATCGTTTGTTTCGACTAAAATAGAACTTAGGTATGAATAGTGAATAGGATTTTTTTGTGAGAGCGGAGAAAGGAGTAGCAGAAACAGTGCCAGAAAACAAGAAAGGGCAGAAACACCGGCGCACTGTTGCTACGCACTGTTTTCTGCCCTTATGTGCCCCAGACGGGAATTGAACCCGTACTCGCCTTGCGGCA
>CAYZKL010000073.1:1948-18858 GCA_964478855.1 uncultured Flavipsychrobacter sp. | reverse complement strand
ACAGATGAGGCCGTAGCCCATTACTATGGTGCCGGGGTCAATTCCGAGAATGATCTGGCTGTCTTTCAAATAAGAGGAGATTAATTAAATAGTTGAACAAAAATACCAAAATACGGCTTAATTACCTTGCAGGTGCGGTCATATCCCTCTTCCTGTTGCGCAGCATATACCGACAGGTGCAGGTGCAACTGGGTGGTATCAACGCAGATGCATGGACCCATACCGGCCCGGCTGTCTTTTTATTCCTCTCTGTCGGCCTCATGTTCATCAATACTTCGCTGGAAGGGTATAAGTGGCACCTGCTCACTAAGCCAGTTGAAGTTATGAAGTATTCACGGGCATTTGCCAGTTATCTTGCCGGGGTAGCTTTGTCCATCATTACGCCAAACCGCATAGGTGAGTATCCCGGGCGCATCCTCTATCTCGGCAGAACAAATACTTTCAGGTATATCAATGTTTCCGTGCTTGGCGTCATGTCCCAGCTATCGGGTGTATATATACTGGGATTGCTGGGTCTTGTTTATTACAACATAGCCTTTCCTACGCCTTATACTGTATGGGGCCTTGTCTTTTGCATCCTTGCCAATATATTACTGGCGGTCATTTACTGGCGGTTCGAAAGTTGGGTACCGCTTGCTGAACGATTCAGGTGGCTACGCAGATTTTCTGTTTACGGCAGGTTGCTTACCCGTGTCACCACGCGGCGGCAGTTGCTGGTACTGGGTATCTCACTGCTGCGCTGCCTTATCTTTACGGCACAGTATTTGTTTTTATTTAGATGGATGAATGTGAACGTACCACTGGCCGAAGGCTTTTGTATGGCAGCTTTGTTCTTCTGGGTAATGGCGGTGATACCGTCAATAGCGCTTACAGAGCTGGGCATACGGGGTATAGTTAGCATTTTTCTCTTCAAACATTTTTCAGATACTACGGCAGGTATCGTTGCGGCTTCGGCAGGAATATGGTTGTTGAATCTTATAATTCCGTCTGTGGCAGGCAGCATACTGATAATAAGGATGAGGTTATTTCGTTAATAGTTTTATAAAAACTGATGAACAACAGAAAGGACGATATTCCGATGGCGAAACAAATAGTTGCAGCAGTATTCCTGTTATTACTCAGCATTACGGCAAATGCCCAATCCGAATTTTGCAACATACGCAATACCAGCTTTAAAAATGGCGAGCTGCTTACCTTCAAAGTATACTACAATGCAAGCTTTATATGGATCAATGCCGGTAACGTGAACTTCACTACCAAACTTGAAGATGTTAACGGCCATAAAGCCTACCACGTGGTAGGTGATGGCAAGACTGCAAAATCATACGAATGGTTTTACAAGGTGAAGGACAGGTATGAGACCTACATAGATAAGGAAACAATGCTGCCGGACAGGTTTGTAAGAAATGTAAGTGAAGGTGGTACCAAGTTTAAACAAGATGTTACATTCGACCATAAGAAGGGGGAGGCCCTTTCCGGCGCAAAGACCATTGCTATTCCCCGCTGCACACAGGACGTATTATCAGCCATTTACTTCGCCCGCAATATTGATTACAGCAAATACAAAAAGGGCGATAAGATACCCTTCACCATGTTCCTCGATGACCAGGTGTATTCCCTCTATATCAAGTACATGGGTAAGGAGGAGATAAAAACTAAGATGGGTGTGTATAATGCTATCAAGATAGTGCCGCTGCTGATAGAGGGCACGATATTCAAGGGTGGAGAAAAAATGATCGTATGGGTGAGTGATGATATGAACCACCTGCCGCTGCGTATAGAGAGCCCGATACTGGTGGGAAGCATTATGGTAGACCTGGTAGGGTATGATAATCTGCGCAACCCCTTTGGCGGCATCATCAGCCAGAAGCACAGCGATTAAAAATCCTTAGGCGGTTTTCTCATTTCCTTTTTCAGCCCTTCTTTCTTCTTGGTGTCTATACGTTTTTCAATTGCCGCTTTCGATGGCTTTGTTGCCTTTCGTTTCTTTGGTTTCACCAGGCTCTTAGCTACCAGTTCCAGCATTTTTGTTACAGCTATCTGTTTGTTTTCCAACTGCGATCTAGTTTCGCTGCACTTTACAGATACATAACCTTCTTTACTCAGCTTAGCCGACAGCTTATGCAGTATGGTGTCCTTTTCCTCCTGCGCATAAAAACGGGAGTTTGCGGCATCCCATAGCGCCTCCACCATGGTTTCCACCTTGTTCACATTCTGGCCTCCTTTGCCACCGCTGCGAGCGGTCTTGAAAAATATTTCAGCAGAAAAATCGATCACAGCGCAAAAATAACCCTTCCTTCATTTCCTTTACCTAATTTTATTTCAGGCTCAGCATATGGCACCGTACAACGACTTATCCAGGGAGGTCATCATCACTTCTATCCGTGAGGAAACTCCGGGTGTAAAGACCTTTAGTATCCGGCCTACTGACAATAAGCCTCTGCCATATACAGCCGGTCAGTTCATCACGTTGGCATTCACACATCATGGCAGGGAAGAGCGCCGCTCCTACTCCATATCATCAAGCCCTGTATTCGATGAGCCATTGTCTTTTACCGTAAAACGTGTAGATAACGGCGCATACTCCCGTTTGCTGATAGACAGGGCAAAGGTGGGAGATGTATTATATACCACCGGCGCAGCTGGCCTGTTTACGCTGCCCGCACTGGACACTTATGAGCAGGTATTCTTCTTTGCAGCAGGTATCGGCATCACACCGGTGTACGCTGTTATCCGCACTATGCTGCAGACACAGCCCGGTAAGCAGGTAGTACTCGTATATAGCAACAGGGCTAAAGAAGACACCGTTTTTTACAATGAGCTGACGTCATTGGCTGCGAAGTACCCGCATACATTCAAGGTAGAATTTTTATTCAGCACAGGGTTCGATCTTTCACGGGCAAGGCTCAGCAAATCGCTGGTCTCTGTACTGCTCAATGAATTTGCTGCTGTATCAAAAGACAAGATGTTATTCTTTATCTGTGGGCCGTTCAGCTATATGCGCATGGTCACTTATGCGCTTGAAGAATACGGTATAGATGATAACAGCATCAGGAAGGAGAACTTCAATACCAATGATCGTGAGGTGATGAAGGCAGATCCACCTGATAAGGCCACGCACAATGTCACACTGCGGTTCAAGGGGCAGGTTCATACTTTTCCCGTTACCTATCCCGACACTATATTACAGGCTGCCAAAGCTTACGGACTTTCATTGCCTTACAGTTGCGAAGTGGGCCGCTGCGGTAGCTGTGCAGCTATCTGCACCAGCGGCAAGGTATGGCTGTCATACAACGAAGTACTCATGGACACCGAACTGAAACACGGTAGCATACTCTCCTGCGTGGGCCACCCCGTAAATGGTGATGTGACCATCGATGCTTAGTACTGCTCTGTCTGCTTTTTATTCATGTCCACCGTCACCCACTTATCCACAGCCTGGAACAGCAGCAGGTAATTGGCAGCAGGTTTTTTCAGGGTCAGTTCGTAAAAGTGTCCGGCATCTATGAGGTTCAGTTTGTAATCTTCATTTTCGTAGCTGTGACCGCCTTTACCTTCATACCACCACCATGTACCCCATTGCTTCAGGGTCACTCGTACCATACTGTCGTTAAGCACTATCACATAGGCTCCGTTATCAGGGCGCTCCATATTGTAAGACAACACATCGTATATCTTATTATCAAGCTTACGCTCCGGCAGCAACAGGTTGTGCATCAGCTTGAATTCCCCTTCCTTCTGCGAGCCTATCATCGGTATACCATGTATTGATTCAGGCAGGTTCAGCAGTATCACTGTTTTATTACCGGGTGCAGGCAGGTTATGCAATAAGGCGGTGCTGGTATATTCAGATTTACCCCAGTACCTGCTCACCTGTATGGCAAAACGCAGGTTGGCCAATGCAAAGACTGCGATAACCAGTATGCGTGCATACTGCATCGGTATCAGGCTCACAGCTACTGCTACCAGCATATAAAAAAATGCAGCGGTAAAATAAGTGTACCTGTCAAACAGTACCAGTAGCGAGTCGCCAAACCATAGTGGAACCAGCAATGCAAGTGCGGTCAATGTCCATACCAGGAACAACAGTACCACTCTTGCATTTGCATTCAGGCTGCGGAATTTATAGATCATAAAACCGATGAGCAACAACACACCACCGTAAAACACCATTACCCCCTGCGATGAATCGCAGAAATTATAAAAGTCCCTTTTGCCATCATTAGGAAAGAACCTGCCGAGGAAAATAAGATGGAACAGGTATTTGGCAGGCTTGCCAAAGTCGTTCATTTTTATTCCTGCTACTGCCCCTGATCCTATACGTGATACCCATTCGCCATAAGCCATGTAGTAACCCACCAGCCGCATCACGAATAATAAGATCAGTGGTACAAAGAAGTATTGGATGGCCTTACCTGCATATTGCTTACCGTGCGTGGCAATGAATCTGTAAAACAGCACCATCGTCAGCACCAGCCACGGTGTTATGTAAAATATCTCCAACGAAAATAGGGATAATGCATAGATCAGGCAGGCAAACAATACATATTTCTTGTCACCGGTATGCAGGTACCGCTGTACCCAGGTAAGTATCAGCAGAATGAATAACAACCCCTGCAGGAAGTGGAACGAGGGCTCCCACACTAGCACCTCAGATATATAAGGAGATACACAAAACAGCAGGACACCCGCCAGGCCTATAGACTTACTATTCCTTACACCGGCATCATCCAGCAGGCGGGTAGAAAAATTAAACAACAGGCAGGCATTAATAGTGTGTAAGGTGATGAACAACAAATGCCACAACCACGGATTAGTACCGAATATTTTATAAAATATAAAGGTCATCAGTTGTGTAAACTGGTACAGGCTATGCGCTTTGAAATTGGTGCGGTTGATGTATTCACCAAAGCCGTGATTCCTCACCTGGTCAAGCCAGCCGGTAAAGTCGGTGACAAAACCTGCCTTGGCAGCAGGGTAGTATAGTGCGAACAATAACACCCACAGGATGCAAAAGAGTGTACGGGTATTCAGTGCGCCGGATTGTGGCCAGTTCAATATCCTTCCAATAGCAGAGTTATGTTGTGTATCAGACATAGACCACAAATATAGAAAAGTTAAAGCTTAGGGCTATCGTGCCATATTAGCCATTTATCTGTAATTTCATGCTGTAATTGACTAATACTATGGCAGCCAAATCATTTAAAGCATCTATACTGATAGCAGAAGATGAAGAAAGCCTGAGGGAAGCCCTGAAGCTGAACCTTGAGCTGGAAGGTTATGAGGTAACCACTGTTGATAACGGCCCTGCCGTTCTCAAAATGGTCAAAAATGAATATTTCGACCTGATCGTTCTTGATATCATGCTGCCCGACATGGATGGCATTACTGTTTGCGAGACCATACGCACACAGCATAACGATGTGCCTATCCTGTTCCTGTCTGCCCGCAATACAAGTGCCGACCGTGTACTGGGCCTGAAGAAAGGTGGAGATGATTACCTGACCAAACCCTTCAACCTGGAGGAGCTGCTGCTGAGGGTAGAGAAACTGATCACCAAGAATAAAAAGATAAAAGAGCCACAATCCATAGGCGATACCTACGAGTTTGATGGTTATAAAATAGATTTTGCCGCTCACGAAGTAACTGATAAAAGCAAGAACTCGCAGGAACTGAGTAAGAAAGAAGCAGCCCTGTTGAAGTTGCTGGTAGAGCACGAAGGCGAAGTAGTGAGCCGTGAGCAGATACTGCAGATAGTATGGGGTTATAACGTGTATCCTACTACCCGCACTATCGATAACTTCATCCTCAACTTCCGTAAATTTTTCGAGAAGGACAGCCGCAACCCTAAGCACTTTCACTCTATAAGAGGCATAGGGTATAAGTTCACTAAGTAGTTACCATTTCAGTTCCGGATCATCGTCCGTTCTCTGCGCTTTGTGGGCTCTCCGGCTTTGCAGTTTCTGCACCTGCCTGTCGTATATAAGCCGGGCTATTTTATGCGCCACATCTTTATCGCCAATGATCGAATTCAGTTTTTTTTCTGAGATGTCTATACGGTACATCAGTTGGTAAAAAGCATCGGGCCCTTTTTCCAGGTAGTCCACCACCCTATCTGCCAGCAGTTTCAGTAATGCCTCCTCCGACAACCGGTCAGGTGCCACAAGGCCCCACTCCTGCGCTAATGCTATCGTCGTTTCCTGTAAGATGGTATCGCTCATAAAAAAATTGCCGCACTATCGGTACGGCAATTTAATCAATTTTAGCTCGTTGTTTAAAACAACTGTATTTTATCCAGTACCAGCTGCTTCACGCTTGCCAGCGGTATGCGCTCCTGCGTCATGCTGTCACGGTGGCGTATGGTCACTGTCTGGTCTTCTTTGGTCTGGTGGTCTATCGTTATGCAGAATGGAGTACCTATCGCATCCTGCCTGCGGTAACGCTTGCCTATGCTGTCCTTCTCTTCATAAAAACATTTGAAGTGAGGCTTGCATTGGTCTATCAGTTCACGTGCTATTTCCGGCAAGCCATCTTTCTTGGTAAGTGGCAGTACCGCCAGTTTCACCGGTGCCAGCATAGGAGGGAAACTCAGCACTACCCTGCTGTCTTCCTTACCATCAGCGCTCAGGTCTTCTTCTTTATATGCCTCACTCAGCACCATCATTATGGTACGGTCCAGCCCTATCGATGTTTCCACCACATAAGGGATATAATGCTGGTTCAGTTCCGTATCAAAATACGTCAGCTTCTTACCGCTGAACTGCTGGTGATTTTTCAGGTCAAAGTCTGTACGGCTGTGTATGCCTTCTACTTCCTTAAAGCCCATCGGGAAATCAAACTCAATATCACATGCCATATCAGCATAGTGCGCCAGCTTCACATGGTCATGAAAGCGGTAGCGCTCAGGCGATATACCCAGGCTCAGGTGCCATTTCATACGGGTTTCTTTCCAGTATTCATACCACTC
The DNA here is from genome assembly GCA_964478855.1 of uncultured Flavipsychrobacter sp. GTDB lineage: Bacteria > Bacteroidota > Bacteroidia > Chitinophagales > Chitinophagaceae > Nemorincola. The sequence goes on along the minus strand of CAYZKL010000073.1, from coordinate 11,891 downwards.
CTTCTGTGTGCCGGGGCGCACGAATAACTGCATTTCCATCTGCTCGAATTCGCGCATACGGAATATGAAACCACGCGCCACTATCTCATTACGGAATGCCTTACCCGTCTGTGCTATACCAAACGGTATTTTCATACGGCCGCTCTTCTGCACATTCAGGAAGTTAACGAATATACCCTGTGCCGTTTCAGGGCGCAGGTAGATCACATCCGCTTCTTCTGCCACAGAGCCTATCTCTGTAGAGAACATCAGGTTGAACTGGCGTACTTCTGTCCAGTTGCAGGTCTCACTTACGCTGCACTTTATCTTGTTCTCGTCTATTAATTGTTTCAGCCCGGCAAAATCACTTGCGGCCAGCAGCTGATCCATCTTTGCCAGTATCGCATCGCCTTGCTCTTTCTCCAGTGTTTCGGCATATCCTTCCAGCAGGTGATCCACACGGTAGCGTTTTTTGCTATCCTTGTTATCTATCATCGGGTCGCTGAAATTATCTACGTGCCCGCTCGCTTTCCATACCGTAGGGTGCATGAATATTGCTGCGTCTATACCCACAATGTTCTCATACATCTGGGTCATGCTGCGCCACCAGTAGTCGCGTATGTTCTTTTTCAGTTCTGCACCCAGCTGGCCGTAGTCATATACTGCGCTCAGCCCGTCATATATCTCGCTCGATTGAAATACGAAACCGTATTCTTTACAGTGTCCTATCAGGTTCTGGAGCTTATTGTCATTTGCCATAATGGGTGCAAAAATAGTCAAAAGACCGATAGAATAGCATTAAAAACGCTCCGCCATGCCCAGCCCGAACAAGGCATAATCATAAATAGCAGGGTCTGCGGGGTTCAGTTCCTTTAGCCGTGCGGTCAGTTGCAGGGCATTGTTCCAGTTGGACTTTATATTGTCCAGCATCCCCAGCCGCTCTGCCACCCGGGCTACATGCACATCCAGCGGGCATATCAGTTGGTGCGGTTTTATCTTCTTCCATATCCCGAAGTCTACGCCCTTACCGTCATTGCGCACCATCCACCGCAGGTACATATTCAGTCGTTTGCAGGCACTGTTGCGCTCCGGGGTAGATATATGCTTTTTGGTCCGCTCCGGGTGCTCTATCGAAAAAAAGTACCGGTGAAAACTGATCAATGCCTGTTCCACATTGTCCTCCGTGTATTTCTTTCCATGTACAAAGGCATCCTCCAGCGAACTATGCTGCCGGTAATGGTATTGCAGTAGTTCCATGAAGTACAGCAGGTCGGTTGTGTTGAAGGTGCGGTGCGCAAAACCCACAAAGGGTTTCAGGTCAGTATCCTTATGGTTCAGTACAAAATCGTGCGGGCTGTTGCCCATCCATCCCATCAGCTTATAGCAATTATTGATGATGGTTGTCCTGTTGCCCCAGGCCAGCACTGCCGCAAACAGCCCGGCTATCTCTATATCCTGTTTCTTTGTGAAGGCGTGAGGGATGCATACCGGGTCCTTCTCTATGAACGACGGCTGGTTATACACTTTCACTTTCTCATCCAGGAACCGTTTCAGGCTATCCGTATCTTCCATACACCCTAAAAATACATCATTTACGGTATCGTATAAAACAAAGCACCCCTGCAACAGCAGGGGTGCCTCAAAAATTTTTCAGCTATTAGTGTCCGCTGATATAGTTGTTCAGGTCTGTTTTGCTGGCGTCAAAGCTGAATACGTTGCCCACTTTAAAGTAGTTACCCGGATCGGTTGTTTTGCCATAGGCAAATTTCGCAAAATCCAGTTTTGATGCTTCAAAAGAGAACAGGTTACATATTGCTATCACCTGGTCGGTAGAGAAGCAGTTAGAGCTCAGTATTGTCTTTGCTGTTGACAGCTTGGTATCTTCAAAGCTTGCCTTTTCCACGGTCTGTTTTGCTGATGCAAAGCTGTTCCTGTCCATAGGGTACTGGCAGCGGGCAGGCTGCTGCGGACCTTCATTAGCATAGCCGCCGTTATCGTATGAGCTTGTAGTGGTGGTCCTTGTTGTAGTGGTCTGCTGTACTACAGTGTTGTTCATTCCCGGGTCGTTCACATTTACGTTCATGTTCAGCCCTACACCGCCATGGCCACCGCCTGCATTGATGCCTATAGATATATTACCGTTTGCATTAGGATCTACCGCAGTAGTGGTTACCGTTGTCTGCGTTACGGTGGTAGCCGGTGCAGGCTGGCCGTAGTGCATCACATACATATCCGGTGGCGGGTTGTAATTTACCGGTACCGGAGTAGCACCAAAGAAACGCAGTTTCAGGTCGCCATCCTTTGTCCTTTTTATTTTGTAGGTCACCTCAGCAAACTGGCCGGTTGCGGCGTCCTTCACAGGTACGTTCTTGGTTATTTCTCCTTTTGCTCCGTCTTCAAATATGATCTTCGCATTGTAAAAATCACTCGTCAGCCCGTCCACGCGCACATTGGTCTGTGGCATCGGGTTCTGTTTTACTGCGTTGAGTACCAGGTAAAATTTGTCACCGTCTTCAGAAAAAATGGTGAGGCATCCCTGGCCGAAAGCAAATACCTTTTAATTTCATACAGTTTTGATTTGGATGCAAAAATAATATTTTTTTATTTACTCTTTAAATCAATTTCTATGCCAAAACATCCATGAATCTCCCTTACTGTTTTTTGTTATAGATTTGATGTGTTCCATTACGGGTTATTAAAGATGCAGTCATACGAAGTATTTACATTTATTATTTGCCTGGCTGCGGTATTCTCTTATATCAACTACAGGTTTATCAAGTGGCCGCCTACCATAGGTATCATGGCGCTGTCGCTTGGGTTCTCTTTTGTGCTCATTATTGCCGCCGGTATATTCCCTCAGCGGTCGGCACCACTGATCGCTATCATTACTTCCATCGATTTTCATAACATCCTTATGAAGATCATGCTGGGCTTCCTGTTGTTTGCCGGTTCTATACATATCGATGCACATAGCCTGCGCAAGGTGCGCCTGCCGGTCATTACCCTCGCTACTGTTGGTATCCTCATATCCACCTTTGTCATTGGCTCATTGCTGTATTACCTGTTCATGGCTTTCAATTACCAGGTGGCCTACATCTATTGCCTTCTTTTTGCGGCGCTCATCTCCCCTACCGATCCTATTGCCGTATTGGCCATTCTCAAGCGCTCCGGTTTGTCTAAGTCTATGGAACTGAAGATAGCCGGCGAGTCACTCTTTAATGACGGTGTTGCTGTTGTGATATTCCTTACTATACTTGAGGTGGCACAGGTGGGTATTGATAAAATGTCGGGATTCGATATTTCCCTGCTCTTCATTACCGAGGCTGGTGGTGGTTTGCTGTTTGGTTTTGTGATGGGTTATCTTGGCCATATGGCGCTTCGCTCTATCGATAAGTACGAGGTAGAGGTGCTCATCACCATTGCTATTGTTATGGGTGGCTACCATCTTGCCGATCTGATGCATGTATCAGGACCGCTGGCTATGGTGGTTGCGGGTATTGTCATCGGTACCAAGGGCAGGCAGGAGGGCATATCAGATATTACAAGGGATTACCTCAGCAAGTTCTGGGAACTGATAGACGAAATGCTCAATGCCCTGCTGTTCATGCTCATGGGTTTCGAGATGCTGGTCATCAAAATGACAGGCGATATCCTCATCATCAGTATCATCAGTATAGTTATGGTACTGTTTGCCCGTTGGGTATCTGTAGCTATACCTGTTACGCTGTTGCGTTCACGGGTAAAGTTTGAAAAGCATGCTATTGCGGTACTTACCTGGGGCGGCCTGCGTGGCGGCTTATCCATAGCCATGGCACTTTCATTGCCGGACACTATGCACCGCGATACATTTGTAGCCATTACCTACATCATTGTCATTTTCTCTATTATAGTACAGGGACTTACTATCGGTAAGTTGTACAAGAGGCTTACTCATAAATGATTTACTCCCTTTTATTTTCCCCTCCGGTTATCCTCGTCATAAATGTTGCACAACCGATCGTGCGCCTGATGCGTTCAGCAAAATAGATACCGGTAATAACACCGAGACTTGCTATTGTAACACTTAGTATAAATCCTGGATTACTAGGATAATTTTTATAGACGATATATGCAGCTGTTCCCATTATCAAAACCGGACAAAGAAATATATTAAACCAGTAAAACAATTCTGCTAAGAACGCAAGGACTTTCATTATCTAAATTTGTTTAGAATATTCGCATTCAATACATTTATCGAAGTTAAAGAATAAACCGCCATCACATGCTCGAGATCAACTTTACACCATTCCCCACGCTCACTACAGACCGCCTTATATTGCGGCAAATGACCGACGCTGATGGCGAGGTCATGCAGTTCATGCGCTCTGATCCGGGTGTAATGAAGTACATCAAACGCCCACCTACAAAAACTTTAGAGGAAGCGATCGCTTTTATTCAAAGGATCAATCTTGCAGTGGCTAACAACGAATCTGTGATGTGGGCAATTACGCTGAAAGGTGATGATACGCTCATTGGCAATATGTGCCTGTGGCGGATACAACCCGACAACTACCGCGCAGAGATCGGTTATGCATTGCATCCCGCACACCAGGGCGAGGGCATCATGACGGAAGCGGTAAATGCTGCTGTTGATTATGCTTTCAACACTATGGGGCTGCATTCCCTGGAGGGACAAATGGACCCTGCAAACACAGCGTCAGCAAGGGTCCTGGAGAAAGCAGGCTTTGTACGTGAGGGTTATTTTAAAGAGAACTTTTTCTATGAAGGCTCGTTCTACGACTCTGCGGTCTATTCATTGATAGCACCTGCACGATAACAAAAAAGCTGCCACTCACGTGACAGCTTTTTAATTTTTCTTTTTGAATTTTTACTTACTAGCTGCACCCCGTGGTAGTACCGCAGTTCGGGCACATATAGCATGTGCCGTTACGCAGTGTTATGTTACCACAGTTGCGGCAGGCAGGCGCATCAGCGCTGGTACCCATCAGTTTTTTTATGTCTGCACTGTTCTGTGCGCTTACGCCCACAGGTGTTGGTGCTGTTACTGCTTTTGGTTTTTGCGCAGCCGGTGCTGTTACGCGCACCTGCGACAGTTCGTGCTGCTGCTGTGCAGCCACTTCTTCATGGCGTGGCAGTTTGTTCGGGTCCTGTACGTGTACCAGGTCGTCGCGGTCCAGGTATTCATAAGCCAGCAGTCGGAAGGTGTAATCCAGTACCGATGTTGCTGATTTGATGTTCGGGTGATCCACTATACCTGCCGGTTCAAACCTTGAGAAGATGAACTTATCTACATACTCTTCCAGCGGCACACCATACTGCAGGCCCACAGATATTGCTATTGCAAAACTGTTGAGCAGGCTACGCATGGTGGCACCTTCTTTCGCCATATCTATGAATATCTCTCCTAGTGTACCATCGCCATACTCTCCTGTCCTCAGGAACAGTGCCTGACCGCCCACTTTACCTTTTATGGTATAGCCACGGCGTTTTGCAGGCAGTTGTTTGCGTTCTACTATACGGCTCAGTTCACGTTTCAGCTGTGTATCCGGGCTTTCCTGTACGCGCCTGTTCACTTCTTCCAGCAGCTCGTTCACGGTCAGCTTGCTCATATCCACTATCTGGCTGTCTTCTGCTGATGCTTCTGCTGTTTCTTTATTGTCTTTCTTTTCTTTTTTATCGCTCTTGTTGCTCAGTGGCTGGCTCAGTTTCGATCCGTCGCGGTACAGTGCGCAGGCTTTCAGGCCCAGCTGCCAGCTCAGGTAGTAGCAGTCTTTTATTTCTTCTACGTTAGCCTCGTTAGGCAGGTTGATCGTTTTAGAGATCGCACCGCTGATGAACGGCTGCACAGCACCCATCATACGGATGTGGCCATGAGCATGTATGAAGCGTTCGCCTTTTTTACCGCATTTGTTAGCGCAGTCAAATACAGACAGGTGCTCATTCTTCAGGAATGGCGCGCCTTCCACGGTCATAGTACCGCATGCATAATCGTTTGCCGCATCAATTTCCTCGTCAGAGAAACCTAATGATTCCAGCAGGTTGAAGTCTTTACCGAAATACTGCTCAGGAGTAAAGCCTAAGCGTTTCAGGCACTCTTCGCCCAGGTTATATACGTTGAATACAAATCCTATTTCAAATGCGCTTTCTACTGCTACGTCCAGCTTCTTCAGCTCTTCAGCTATAAATCCTTTTTCGCTCAGGCTCTGGTGATTGATGAAAGGAGCACCTGCAAATGTGCCGTGTCCTTTTGCATACTTCACTATCGCATCCTGCTGCTCAGGCGTATAGCCCAGTTTTTTCAGTGCCGCAGGTATAGACTGGTTGATGATCTTAAAGTAACCACCACCAGAAAGCTTCTTGAACTTCACCAGCGCAAAGTCAGGCTCCACACCTGTAGTATCGCAATCCATTACCAGGCCTATGGTACCTGTTGGCGCTATCACAGTTGCCTGTGCGTTGCGGTAGCCATATTGCTCACCCAGCTGTACTGCTTCGTCCCACGCCTTGGTAGCGGCTTTCAGCAGGTAGTCAGGGCAATACTTGGCATTGATGCCCATTGGTTTAATTTCTATTCCTTCAAATGCGTCAGCCGCATCGTATGCTGCCGCACGGTGATTGCGCATTACACGCATCATGTGTTCTTTATTTTCCTGGTAGCGGGGGAAAGCACCCAGGCTGCGAGCCATCTCTGCCGATGTCTTATAAGATACACCGTTCATGATAGCTGTGATAGCACCTGCTATACCGCGGGCCTCATCGCTGTCATAAGCTATACCGCTTACCATCAGCATAGAGCCCAGGTTGGCATAACCCAGTCCCAGTGTGCGGTAGTCATAGCTCAGCTGCGCTACTTCAGGCGACGGGAACTGTGCCATCAGTACAGATACTTCCAGTACCACGGTCCAAAGGCGCACCATGTATTCAAAACCTTCTACGTCAAATGTGCTGGTCTCTTCGTTGAAGAAGCGGCGCAGGTTAAGCGATGCAAGGTTACAAGCTGTATTGTCGAGGAACATGTACTCGCTGCATGGGTTAGATGCGCGGATGGTGCCACCTTCAGGGCATGTGTGCCATTCGTTGATGGTGGTATCATATTGTGTACCCGGATCAGCGCAGCGCCATGCAGAATAGGCTATCTTTTCCCACAGTTCTTTTGCAGGCAGTGTGCGCATCACCTTGCCGGTGCTACGTGCTGTCATTTCCCAGTCTGCATTGTTATCCAGTTTGTGGAAGAATGAGTTAGGTACACGTACAGAGTTATTTGAGTTCTGGCCCGATACTGTTTTGTATGCTTCGCCTTCGTAGTCCGATGCATAACCTGCAGCTATCAGCGCAGCTACTTTCTTTTCTTCTTCTACTTTCCAGTCTATGAAGTCTATTACTTCAGGGTGGTCCAGGTCCAGGCATACCATCTTGGCAGCACGGCGGGTGGTTCCTCCGCTTTTTATAGCACCTGCCGCACGGTCTCCTATTTTCAGGAAGCTCATCAGCCCGCTCGATGTTCCGCCGCCGCTCAGCTTTTCGCCTTCGGCACGTATATTAGAGTAGTTGGTACCCACACCCGATCCGTATTTGAAGATACGAGCCTCACGTACCCACAGGTCCATGATACCGCCTTCATTTACCAGGTCATCATCCACGCTCAGTATAAAGCAGGCGTGTGGCTGAGGGCGCTCGTAAGCATTCTTAGAGCGTTCCAGTGTATTTGTCTTCGGATCTACATAATAGTGTCCCTGCGCCTTGCCGTCTATACCATAGCTGTTATACAGCCCGGTATTGAACCACTGCGGAGAGTTAGGTGCGCAGCTTTGCATCATGATGCTGAATACCAGCTCATCATAAAACACCTGTGCATCATTCTTAGATGCGAAGTAGCCATAGTTCTCGCCCCATGTGCGCCAGCAATGTGCAAGACGGTGTGCTACTTCTTTAATAGATGTTTCACGGCCCGTAGTGCCATCGGCCTGCGGTACCCCTGCTTTACGGAAATATTTCTGCGCTAAGATGTCCGTAGCTATTTGTGACCAGTGCTTAGGCACTTCTACATTCGTCATCTCAAAAACCTTCTCCCCGTTAGGGTTACGGATCACTGAGGTACGGTAGTCGTACTCAAACATGTCATACGGACTTACACCATCCTTGGTGTAGTGACGCCCGAAGGCAAGTCCTTTTTTGGTATTAGTGGCGCTCATGCTAAAAAAATATAAAAAGTTAGTAAATTAAGTCTTGCGTATTAAGGTTGGAGGACAGCTAAATTATCATAAAGATCCCACCCTTTGAAAAGAAAGAACTAACACCCCTGTGGAAAACTTATGAAGTGCAAGCCCGTCCGAATGAATATAATTATAATTAATATTATTAACAATTTTGTTCTTGTTATTGTCAATTAAATTACTACTTTTTAAGCAAACAGGGCGCAGGCATCTGCTCTTTTAACATTTTGATGATCTTTGTATATTGTAACAGCCTGAAAATAGCCATGGTACAAGATCTCAGGCTGTTGCGTGTTTTATAATACATCCTTCGTTTTGTATCAGATCATGTGCAGAAACAGGCTGAAAGTTGCGCCCCCTGCGGTTCCGCAAAATATACACTCAGGCATGGTCAAAATTTGTCGCCACACCTGCCCGGAACAGGTCGCAATGATGCTGATACATATACCAATCACTATATTTGTCTGCACATGAAGCTACTGTTCCGTACCCTTATCGCTGTGCTCTTTATCAGCTCTCACTGCGGGTGCAACCTGCTGCCCTCTGCCGATAAGAACTCCATTACCGGGCTTTGGAACCTGCAGGGCAATGGCGGTATTGACGACGATATAGAAGAAGATGCCTATCTAAACCTGCGGGAAGACAAGACCTATACCTTTTATCAGCCATATTACTTCGATTACGGCCACTGGTCCTTTGCCGGTAACAAGATCGCACTCGTATCGGACCGCAAAAAGGTGCTATACCTGAAAGAGTGGGAACTGATAGTGGAAGACAGGGACAAGGATGTGCTGAAGATCAGTTACCCCTTTGCAGAAAAGATAATGCATATACCCTCGCTTACCGGCTACGATGAGCAGGAAAAGATCGTTTACAAGGTGCGCAAGCACATTTTCCTCAACCGCAACAATGTGCAGTTTGCCCCCGATAAAGACCCCTTTAGCCTGAAATACAGCAAATGGCGCATACATCCCGACCATAAGGAAAGCTGTGCCGAACTACAAAAGCGCCTGGCCGGTAATATGACACACCTCTGCCTGCTGTTCGACCAGTACGCCAGGTCTGATGCTGAAGATGTATCGTGGCAGCACTCGCCACATCCGTTTTTCCTGGCCAGCAATGGCATATCGCTGCAGGTAAACAGCACGATACAGGAAGCCTGGACCAATATCTTTTACGACCCGGACAATGAGGCCGATGCCTACTTTATGCTCTCCGCACTGTTCAACGAGGATATTGATGTGCCGCTGCACACCAAAAAATATTCAGAACTATGGTACACCCTCATTCACCAGATGGACAGTATCACCCGCCACAAAAGCCTGTGCGATGCTAAGGGGTTACCCATCAGGGCAGGTAACTAAGCCTATTGATCTTATATGTATGTGTTATATTTATAACTGTGTACGGTAACTGTTTATCCCATTTCTTTTTAACGCTTTACCCTTTTAACTTTTTAACCTATTTTTACCTCAAATTTTTAAACAATGGAATTTCCAGGCACACTACGCTACACAAAAGATCACGAATGGATCAAAATAGAAGGAACAACAGCTACTGTAGGCATTACTGATTTCGCACAGCACGAGCTTGGCGATATCGTATTCGTTGATATACCGTCTGTAGGCAAAAAATTCGGCGCAAACGAAATATTCGGTACTGTGGAAGCGGTAAAGACCGTATCTGACCTGTACCTGCCTATCAGCGGCACGATCACAGAAGTGAACGGTGACCTGGAAGGCAATCCTGAA
>CAYZKL010000073.1:0-1938 GCA_964478855.1 uncultured Flavipsychrobacter sp. | reverse complement strand
CGTAAACTCTGACCCATACGGTAAGGGCTGGATGATAAAAATGGAAATAGCAAATGCTGCTGAAGTAGACGGCCTGCTTGATGCAGCTGCTTACCAGGCATTAGTAGGTTAATAATGCTCCGGATATTTACCCCGGGCTCTCCTTATACAAAACGGGCAAGGTTCCTGGCAGTGCTATGGACCTTGCTCATTTTAATTGCCTGCTTTACCCCAAGCGCAGAAATACCCAAGGTAGATGTTCCACTTATGGATAAGTGGACACACCTGGTACTATTCGGGGTCTTCACTTTTTTATGGTGCTGCGCCAGGCCGGCGCTGTCATTCGTACGGTTCCTTGTACTTGCTCTTATATCCATAACCTTTGGTGCTGTTATAGAATACCTGCAGGGGTTCTTCACCTCGCTGGGCCGCAGTATGGAATTTATGGATGGCGTAGCCGATGCAGTAGGCGGACTAATGGGCATAGGCCTGTTTGTGATCATAGCCCTGATAGCCAAAAGAAAAACTACCGCATAACCAATCAGCTCATTACTTTACAATTCTCAGCTTGGCGTAGTTCAGCATTATCTTCTTTACCCCGTGGCCGGTACCAAAGTCTATACTCGCAATACGGTTGTTGGCACCACCCTCGAGTGTAAGTATTGTACCAAAGCCAAACTTCTGATGCTCCACCTGCATACCCACGGTCATGGCCATAGGCTCATCGGATGTGAAATTGGCAGAGGGCTGGTGCGGCGGCGGCGCAGATGATGCCGATGCCAGCTTATCGGCCAGCTTCTTCAGCGACGGCATCTTGTCGAACGACTGGTTCAGCATTGAGCCAAAGCCTGCATTGCCGGTGGGCCTGTTGCTGGCGCCGGTAAATGTTTTATCAAGGTGTACCTGTGGTATCTCTTCTATAAAGCGGCTGGGATCGTTCTGCACCAGGCTACCGAAACGGTAGCGGCTGTTGGCATAGGTAACCCACAGGCGTGCCTTGGCACGGGTAATGGCCACGTAGAACAGGCGGCGCTCTTCTTCAAGATCGGCACGGTCGTACAGGCTCATGGAACTAGGGAAAAGGTTCTCCTCCAGCCCCACCACGAATACGCAAGGGAACTCAAGGCCCTTGGCAGCATGTATGGTCATCAGCTTTACCACGTCGGCATCTTCACTGTTGCCCTGGTCGGCATCGGTAAGCAGGGTTATCTGCTGCAGGTAGCTGCCCAGGCTCTTATCGGTAAGTTCGCCCTCTTCATCGGGGGTCTCTGTAAATTCTTTTATGGAGTTGAGAAGCTCCTGCACGTTCTCATAACGGGCCATGCCTTCCACGCTCTTATCATTATACAGCTCCTGTACAAGCCCTGTATGCTTGCCCACCGCATAGGCCACATCATAGGCGTTCTGCTTTTCGAGCATGGTCTGGAAACTCTTGATCATGGTGACAAAGTTGTCCAGCTGCGATGAGCGCACACCACTGTTCTCAGGGTCCGCTATCACTTCCCAGAAGGTCTTGTCCATCTCGTTGGCACGTACTATTATCTTCTCGATAGTGGTCTTGCCGATACCACGGGTAGGGTAGTTGATGATGCGTTTTATGTTCTCCTCATCCCGTGTATTGACAATGGTACGGAGGTAAGACAGGTAGTCCTTCACTTCCTTGCGCTGGTAGAAGGATGTTCCACCCACCAGCTTGTAGGGTATGTTCATCCGCCTCAGGCTTTCCTCGAAAGAACGGCTCTGGGCATTGGTACGGTAGAGTATTACGAAGTCCTTGTTGGCATAGTGGTTTCGCATCTGCTGCTCCTTTATGGCATCTGCCACAAAGCGGCCCTCGTCATTGTCGGTCATGGTGCGCACCAGCATCAGCTTTTCGCCCTCGTCATTGCTGGTCCACAGCTCCTTGGGTATCTGGTTCTTGTTGTTGCCTATTACGTTATTGGCCACATTTAGTATGGT
>CAYZKL010000072.1:15338-18873 GCA_964478855.1 uncultured Flavipsychrobacter sp. | reverse complement strand
CATCTAAGCCGTTGATTATCAATTGTAGTTTGTGGTGAGGGTCACCCCATATGGGGTCACCCCTAAGGTGAGCACAGAGTGTGGGGAGCGGGTGCGAAACCGAGTAGTAAACCGGCCTGGACACCCTCCCGATTACTATCGGGATTATGTCGAAAATGTGCGTGATTTTCGACACTGCTCACCCCCATTTTTCTTTTCTTCACTCACCCCATTCATCTAAGACGTTGATTATCAATCATACTTTGGGGTGAAGGTCACCCCATATGGGGTGACCCCTAAGGTGAGCCGGAATGTGGGGAGCGGGTGCGAAACCGAGTAGTGACCCTCCCGGGACACCCACCCGATGGCTATCGGGATTATGTCGAAAATGTGTGTGATTTTCAACATAGGTCACCCCATTTTTGTTTTCTTCGCTCACCCCATTCATCTAAGCTATTGATTATCAATTGTAGTTTGGGGTGAGGGTCACCCCATGTGGGGTGACCTAAGGGGGGTGTGAGTGCGGTGCTCGGGTGCGTGCCCTCATTTCCTATTTCGTTATGTTTTGGATAAAGCAGGTTTGTGTTTTTTGTTGGGTAAGGTGTTGGAGCGAAAAACTGATGCCAAACCCTCAAGTGAACATGCTTTTACGAGGTAAAAATACCGAAACAAGGAATACGCAATTGTAAAAGATAACCACAAAAACTGTGCTGTAAAGTGATGAATGGCAGCAGGGGCGCAGGATGCGGCACGAAAAAATGAAGTGGATAAGTTTTTTGTCAGTTGGTGGTGGTGTTTCGTAAGTGAAAAACACCTTGCGGCAAAAGGCGGGTATAAAAACTATTTTATTGGCACATTACCTTCGGTGTGCTCAAAATCCCTAAGAGAATCTAACATTTTTTGTGTTTTAATATCCCATTCTTGTTGAGGTATGCTTAAAGCACCATGATATGTTTCTGCGTCATACAATGAATCTAAAAAAATATTTTCTTTATTAAGCAACTTAATATTTTCTTGAATTGTGTTTTTATAAATCTCTTTTCCTGTTAGTGAAAACAAATACCTGCGTATTTTTCTTGACTGTACCTCTCTAATGTTGAAGTGATTTTGCTCATGCTGGAGTAGATTAGGGTTATTAATCTTCATAGGAGAATTCTTCTTTTCAAAATAAGTATATACATTAAAATAAAGAACGTTGTTTAATATATGCATATCGTATTTTGTTTGAGCAGACGTAGCCGCAAGGTATTCGCTAGAGATTATTAGTGTATCACCCTGAAAATCTTCATAGGTGAGCTTTAGCCCTTTACGCCAATAAATGATATCGCTGTCATCAGGCGAAATAAATAAAAGAAGGCACAAGGCTGCGAGTATTTTCGACATCATTCAGAGTGTTTCGGATTATGCGAGATTTTCCGTGAATCAGCGTGCAACTTATTCATTGTTTCGGTTTTAATTTTCTGCGATTTCTTTAGTACAATGATTCAGGCTCTTTAGTTTTTTGCATCTTTTTACCCTTGAATGAAACAGCATAATATATACTATTAAATTTGTCGCGATCACTATAGGTGAATTTCAGACTATCATTTTTGCTAAATGTGATTTTTGAATCGTAGTCCAGATACTTTGAAATATCATGCACACTAAAGGATGTATCTTCTACGCTAAATGCCTGCCATAGGAAAGAAATAGCTGGCCGCCCACTAACATATCCTGATCTGTTTACAAAATAAATTGTTTTCCAATGTAACTTAAATGAATCTTCATGAAATCGAATTACAAACGCAGTGTCAACGAACGTTGTATCGAAATCGGCTGGAGTGATATGATAACTTACAATACCATTATAAAAAAAAGTATCACTATTTTTTTGAGGATAGTACATGTTTGAATTACGCTCTACGCGAGATTTCGAATTATAATTGGTGCAACCAATAAGAATACTTGCGAATGTAATTAACAGTAACTTCATAATTTATATTTTTGGCCCAGCGATATAGAACCCCCAAACGGCGTAAGTGTTTTTCACTTGCGAATAAACAAGCAGACACTAAAGCAAAGTAGTTGGAGTCATTGCTTTGCCGCCGACATAGTCGTGGGCACCACTCCAATGGGTTTGCTTTCTTATCAATTAAAAATAGTAAATATTATTTATTTGCGTATTGCAGTATTGTTTCGCAAGTGAAAAACACTTGCCGGTATTCCGAAGTCGAAAAGACTCTGCACCATAAGGGGTATTCGGACAAGGCGGTAGGCGCGGGTATTGTGTGGATAAGCGGCAGTTAAAGGCTGTATAGTAGCAGAATTTCTATCATAAACATTATTTTTACAAAAAACATTTAAATGAAATTTGCTATTTCTTCTGTTATATTTCTTAGTTTTTTTTTCACGACAAATGCGCAATCGAATAATAAGTTTATTAATGACAGTTTGAGGAATTTAAGATCATGTGATTCAATCATCATATGGGAAAAGCATAGAAAACTTACAATGCAGGACTTCAGAGGAAAACCGGATTACAATTCGCCGGCTAATGCAATAACCTCATTTAATATTTACTATCTATCCAGCATAGACTCCCCTTTTACTTTTTATTGTTATAGCTGTTTTTATAAAAATACTTCATGGATTAAGAAGGAAATTTCAGATAGTTTGACAATGATTCATGAACAGGGTCATTTTGATCTGGCAGAAGTATATGCGAAAAAAATGTGTCATAAATTACGTGGTTTAAGTTACAATATTGCTACAGTTGATTCTATAGCATATGCCATCTATATAGAAACATACAATGAAATGAATACTATGCATGATAAATATGATTTTGAAACGAAAAATTTAAAAAAGCAAATTGAATGGAATAGGAGCATTAGTGCGCTGCTTTCGAAGTGATCAAAATATTCTGTCTGTGCCGATTCTCCTTTTCGGACCATGGATAATGCCTACACAACCGCAAATGTTTCCACCTGCGAATAAACAAGCTGACTACAACAAAGACGAAATTACTTGCTGCACCCCAAAATTCTCTGCTTAAAAAGTAATTTTCGGGCCAAAACCACGTTATGGTGGTAGTTTGTTATTTTTACGGCTTAACCAATAAGGATGCGGAGTAAAGGGTTGTATATAGTACTGGTAATAGTGGCTGTGGCAGCGGCGCTGGCAGGCGGCTGCCGTAAGACGAAGGTGCTGACCACGGGCGGGCAGTTGCGCTTCTCTGAGGATACCCTGCATTTTGATACTGTGTTTACGGCGGCGGGTAGTTTTACCAGCTTTATGAAGATATATAATCCGCAGAACGAGACGGTGGAACTGAGTTCGGTAAGGCTGGAGCAGGGCGGCGCATCGTTGTTTCACCTGAATGTGAACGGGTTTGAAGGGAACAATGTACCTAACATGAAGATACCACCGCATGACAGTATCTATGTGTTTGCCACGGTAAAGATAAACCCGTCTGATACGCTTACCCCCTTCCTGGTGACGGACAGGCTGATAGCCACGATGAACGGGCAGGAGTTCTCGGTGCCGTTTACGGCATACGGGCAGAATGCGCACTATA
>CAYZKL010000072.1:10624-15328 GCA_964478855.1 uncultured Flavipsychrobacter sp. | reverse complement strand
ATATAGTAAGCGACAGCATAAGCACCAATGTGACCTGGCTGACAGATAAGCCCTACGTGGTGCTGCACGCCTGCGTGGTGGGGTATACCGGCAAGCTGACGATACCCGCTAACTGCCGTGTGTATATGCACCAGGATGCACGCTTCTTTGTGTATGGCGAACTGAGTGTGAACCCTACGGGCAAGGACAGTGTGGTGTTCCAGGGTGACAGGCTGGACAGGGCATACTTTGGCTATGAGGGTTACCCGGGCGAGTGGGGCGGTATATACGTGGTGCCGGGCGGGCTGGCCAAAATAAAGAATGCGGTGATCAAGAACTGCGGCGGATCGACACCATACCATGGGTATGGCATACAGCCGGCTGCCATAGAGGTGGATACCGCAGGTCTGCTGGTAATAGACCACAGCCGCATAGAGAACTCGATAGGATATGGTGTGCTGAGCCTGCAGGGCAATGTGCACATGAGCAACTGCTTAGTGAACAGCACAGGCGCACAGGCGCTGGCGGTGATAAGGGGAGGATATGACAGTATAGTGAACTGCACCTTTGGCAACTACGGTGGCACGGGACTAAGCCATGCCAACAATACTACGGTAGGCATTCTTAACTACTTCAACAACGGCGATGGTACCTGGGTGCCGGGCGACCTGGATGCGGTACTGAGGAACTGCATCATATACGGATCGCTGGACAGCGAGGTGATCTATGACTCGCTGGGTGGTGCCACAGCACGCCTGCGCATGGACCACTGCATACTGAAGGCGGGCAAGATAAGGCCGGGCTTTGTACAGTTCACGGATTGCATATTCAACGAGGATCCTAAGTTTGCCAACGAACAGGCGAAGGATTATCACCTGCTGGATGGCTCACCTGCCATAGGCAAAGGCATAACCATACCCAACCTGGGCAAGGACCTTGACGGCAAGACATGGGGCGTACCGCCTGATGTGGGGTGCTATCGGTTCAATTAGCTGATGTGATGATGTGCTGATTAGCTGATGCCCGTGTTTTTCAATTAGCAATGTCGATTCTTGATACTTGATTTATGCGTTACTCAATTAGCTAATCATCACATTAGCACATCAGCTAATCAAGAAGTAACTCAATTAGCATATCAGCTAATTATCACATCAGCTAATCAAGAAGTTACTCAATTGACTAATTGTCGAATTATCAAATTGCCAACCAGTCATGCGCATTCTTATAGAGTAGCTTTTCCTTTATCTCCTTGTTGTAGTTCATGCTTTCGATAAGGTGGCCGGGATGGTGCTCGCCAAGGGGGAAGGGGTAATCGCTGCCCATACATATCTTGTCGTGGCCCATGATGTCGATGATGAAGTCGAGCGCCTTAGGGTCGTGTACCAGTGCATCTATCCAGAAACGGCCTATATAGTCTCGGGGGTTGACTGCATTATCTATGGCACACAGGTCGGGGCGAACATTGTAGCCATGCTCCATGCGGCCAATGGTAAGCGGGAAACTGCCACCGCCATGGGCAAAGGCCACACGCAGCTTAGGGTGTTTCTCAAACACGCCACTGAATATCATGGAGCAGATGGCACGGCTGGTCTCGGCAGGCATACCTACCAGCCATGGCAACCAGTATTTCTGCATATCGTTCTCGCCCATCATCTCCCACGGGTGTACAAAGATGCTGCAGCCCAGTTGCTCCGCTGCCTCCCAGAATGGTGCGTAATACGGGTCGCTGAGGTTGCGGGTATTGATGTTGGAACCGATCTCTATGCCGGGCATTTTCAGCTCGCGTACGCAGCGGTCCATCTCTTTTATGGCTACGTCCACGTCCTGCATAGGCACAGTGCCCAGGCCTATGAACCGCTCCGGGTGGTGGTCCACACACTGGGCTATGTGATCATTGAAGAAGCGGGATGTTTCGAGTGCGTGTTCGGGTTTGGCAAAATAGTTGAACAGCACAGGTATGGTAGACAACACCTGCTGACTTACTTCGGTCATATCCATCTCCTTCATACGGGTGTGCGGGTCCCAGCAGTTCTGCTCTATCTCACGGAACACCTTGTCGCCCTTGATCATGCGTGCGCAGCAGGGTTTGTGGTGCTCCAGCCTTATGAACTCGCCATAACCAAACTTCTGGAACCAGTTAGGTATATGCTCCGGCATGATGTGGGTGTGGATATCTATCTTCAAAGTCGTTTTTTTAGTAGAAAGTCAAAAGTAGAAAGTATAAAGTCGTGATCAGGGGTTTATTTTTTGTTGAGTGTTTTCCATGATTTCCAGTGGTTGAGGGTAGCCATGATCTCATGCCACTCCTGGGCATAGGCGCCGTCGAGCCCATTGAATTTTGCAGGTATCGAACTCAGCAGTGCCTCAGCTTTCTTATTGCCGGAAACAGTGGCCCAGAACAGCCTGTAAGCCACAGCTATAGTATAGTCTGCATTGCCTGTCTTGATCTTTTTGTATTGCGTCAGCACTTCTTCTATCTGCTTGTCGGTAAACCGTTTTACCTCCTTGCGATAATATCCTGCATGTTGCAGTTCTTCTTTATTAAAGAAGAATTTCTGGACATAAAAAGGCTTCCATACTATTTCGTAGTCTTTGCCAATGGGCAGTCCGGCTATCTCTTCGATCCATAGTGTGTCCTTTCTTTTCCTGACCTTAAAGGATATGGTAGGGTCGTCTGATCTGTCGAGGATTATTTTTTTCTGCCCGCACAGACATAAGATGATCTCGCTGTATGTAGTGTCCTTACCTTCAGCATAGTATTCGCCATACATGCCTATGGTGCGGTTCTTAGAAAAGGAGAAAATTTTGGCAGGCGCTGCTAATGTACTGTCATAATGGTTATACACACACTTGCAATCCTGGGCTTCCAGGGAAAGAGAGCAGACCATAAAAAGAAAAAGCAACGCCTTCATGGTGAAAATGTATCGGGTACTCAGATAGCCTGTTCCAGGTCGTTTAAAATATCTTCGATGTTCTCGAGCCCCACACTCATTCTTATCAGTCCGTCGGTAATGCCGAATGCCAGCCGCTGCTCGCGCGATACGCCTACGTGCGTGGTAGATGCTGCATGAGACACCAGTGTATCGCAGGTGCCCAGCGATACGCCGTTGGTACACACCTTCAGGTTATTGATGAAGCTGATACCCGCATCAAATCCGCCCTTCAGCTCGAAGCTGAGCATGGCGCCCGCATGCTTCATTTGTTTTTGTGGCCACCTTTTCTGCATTGCTGCAATGGCGCTCCATGCGGAGGCCAAAGGTGCGCAGCCCGTTGGTAAGCAGGAACGCTTCAAATGCATTACTGTTGCCACCCAGCAGACGGTGCATCTTGGTCATGCCCTTGTTCATCTTTTCCAGGTCCCGGCCTATTACCACACCACCTATGGCAGTACCGTGGCCATTAAGGAACTTGGTAGTAGAGTGCATCACATAGTCCACATCGTAGCGGATCGGCTGCTGCAGGTATGGTGTGGCAAAAGTATTATCAACTGTTACTGTGAGGCCGTACTGCTTGCCCAGTGCCGCCAGTGCTTCTATGTCTACGCATTGCAGGGTAGGGTTAGCAGGCGTTTCTATGTGCATCAGGGCAATACTGTTGTTTGCCTTTATTGCCTCTTCTACTTTATTAAGGTCATGAAAGTCAACGATGACGGCATCTATGCCCAGGCCAGGGAGTATCTTCTCCACAAGCTCATGCGTGCCGCCATAGAGCGAGTAGTGGGTAAGTATCTTTTCACCGGCCTTTATATTACCCATCAGCATGGTACACATGGCAGACATGCCCGATGAATGAAGTATGGCTTTTAACTCCAGCGGATCTCCGTTGCTGTTCTTTAATCCGTATGCTTCCAGCAATGCTAATTTTTCCTCAGCTTCGGTAATGGTAGGATTACCCCAGCGGCTGTACACATAACCCTTCTCCTCGCCCTTGAACACATCTATGGCCTGTTCCGCACTGTCGAACGTATAAAGGGTAGAAGCGTATATAGGGGTAAGGTGCGCCCTGTTGCTTTCCGGGGTATGGCCACCACGGATACAGATCGTATCGAACCCTGAAAAATTATTGTTATGTGCCATGCTAAAGTGATTAAATTTACAGTAAAGATAGCGTATGAAGGAATTACTGCTGCAATATGCCGGTTATAATGTTTGGGCCAATAAACTGGTGGCTGATGCGATGCTGAAAATGGAAGGCAGCACTGCCGATGATGAGATCGTCAGCAGTTACTCCTCTTACCATAAGACAGTACGTCACCTGCTGGCGGCAGAATATATATGGCTGCAGCGCCTGCAACTGGCCGAACGCCCGCTATGGATACAGGATACCTACGAGGGCTCATTTGCCGATACGTGCAAGGAATGGCAGCGGGTATCTGCAGAGTTGGTGGCGTTTGTAGCAAAACAGAATGACGACAGGGCTTTTGAGCATGTATGCCTGTATCACGATAATGCGGGTGCGGTGCATAAGATGCCTGTGTTCCAGATACTGCAGCATGTGTTCAACCACAGTACCTACCACCGCGGGCAGTTAGTGACCATGCTGCGCCAGCTGGGTATCTCCAATATACCGAGGACAGATTTTATACTGTTTGCAAAGAAGAAGTCATAAAATAAAAGCGGCCGGTATATACCGGCCGCTTCTCTCTCGTTATTTGTTTTACCTTATTTTTCTTCTTCGTACTCTGCATAAGCTACAACGCCCTCATTTGCACCTGCAGGCATATTG
>CAYZKL010000072.1:8361-10614 GCA_964478855.1 uncultured Flavipsychrobacter sp. | reverse complement strand
ATCGCCGCCCGGTTGCTGTCCTGCTTTGTACATTTCTTCGCTGGCTGCCATCCACGCTGCATTCAGTTCTTCTTCGGCTTTGTCTATGCCGTCAAGGTCTTCAGCTTTGTGAGCTTCTTTCAGCTTTGCCATAGCAGTTTCGATAGTTGCTTTTTTATCAGCAGGTATCTTATCGCCATATTCTTTCAGTTGCTTTTCTGTGTTGAAGAGCAGACCATCAGCTTTATTCAGCTTTTCTACACGCTCACGTACCAGCTTATCGCTTTCTTCGTTAGCCTTAGCCTCATTCTTCATGCGTTCTACTTCTTCCTTGTTCAGGCCGCTTCCCGCTTCTATACGTATGTTCTGCTGTTTGCCGGTGCCTTTATCCTTTGCAGTTACGTGCAACATACCATTGGCATCTATATCAAATATTACTTCGATCTGCGGTACGCCGCGTGGTGCCGGTGGTATTCCATCCAGTATGAAGCGTCCGAGGTTCTTGTTATCCTTTGCCATTGGGCGCTCACCCTGCAGTACGTTGATCTCCACGCTTGGCTGGCTGTCGCTTGCTGTTGAGAATGTTTCGCTCTTCTTGGTAGGGATAGTAGTATTTGATTCTATCAGGCGGGTCATTACACCACCCATAGTCTCGATACCGAGAGAAAGCGGGGTAACGTCCAGCAGCAATACATCCTTCACATCGCCGGTAAGTACACCACCCTGTATAGCAGCACCAATTGCTACTACTTCATCAGGGTTCACACCCTTGTGTGGTTTCTTGCCAAAGAACTTTTCTACTACTTCCTGTACTTTAGGGATACGTGTAGAACCACCTACCAGTATTACTTCGTCAATTTCGCTTGCGTTGATGCCTGCATCTTTCAGTGCTTTACGGCATGGCTCCAGTGTACGCTCGATCAGGCTGTCAGACAGTTGTTCGAACTTAGCACGGCTCATTTTGCGTACCAGGTGCTTAGGTGCGCCATCGATAGCAGTGATGTAAGGAAGGTTGATCTCAGTTTCCTGTGAAGAAGACAATTCTATCTTGGCTTTTTCAGCAGCTTCCTTAAGGCGCTGCCATGCCATAGGATCCTTGCGCAGGTCCATAGACTCATCTTTCTTGAATTCTTCTGCTAACCAGTCCATGATCACTTTATCAAAGTCATCACCGCCCAGGTGCGTATCACCGTTAGTTGATTTTACTTCGAATACACCATCGCCCAGTTCCAGTACCGATACGTCAAACGTACCACCACCAAGATCGAATACTGCTATCTTGCTGTCTGTATGCTGTTTGTCCATACCATAAGCCAGTGCCGCAGCAGTAGGCTCATTGATGATACGGCGAACAGTAAGGCCTGCGATCTCGCCTGCTTCTTTGGTTGCCTGGCGCTGCGCATCATTAAAGTATGCAGGCACAGTGATCACTGCTTCCTTTACTTCGTAGCCAAGGAAATCTTCTGCGGTCTTCTTCATTTTCTGAAGGATCATGGCAGATATTTCCTGTGGTGTATAAAGACGGCTATCAATATCCACACGTGGTGTATTGTTGTCGCCCTTTGTCAGTTTGTACGTAAAGTGAGACATTTCATTGGTCACCTCATCAAAACGACGGCCCATGAAACGTTTTATAGACTGAACTGTATTGATAGGGTTAGTGATCGCCTGCCTTTTTGCAGGATCCCCTACTTTACGTTCACCATTCTTCAAAAATGCCACAACCGAAGGCGTGGTGCGACGACCTTCATCATTTGCGATCACAACAGGCTCATTGCCTTCCATTACAGATACACAAGAGTTGGTGGTACCTAAGTCAATTCCGATAATTTTTCCCATAGTTTGTTTCTTATTATATTTTTATTGTATTCTTGCTTATTCAGCAATCTGCGTTTGTTATTACTACTACTCAATGAATATGCCATTCCCCTTTTTTCGGCAAAAATGGCAGAAATGCTGACATGATACAATGAAAAATGCCTTAATGAGGTACATTAAGGCATTTAGAATATAATTTATGTGATCTTTTGTCAATAAGCAGTGCCCTTAATATTGGCGTTGGTAAGTATCGGGCTAATGATCAAGGAATCGATAGTATTCCTGGTAATAGTGATCTTGCCGGTGCGGCTTCCCCTGGCTGTATATAGTCCCAGAGCGTCTTTACCCTTGATGTTGGTATATATAGGTTGTATCTCGTTGCCGGTAAGCCCTGTACCCTGGTTGGCTGTTATCTGCTGGTAAACGTAGAAATCATAAGAACCAAGATAAAAGTAC
>CAYZKL010000072.1:0-8351 GCA_964478855.1 uncultured Flavipsychrobacter sp. | reverse complement strand
CAGTATTGGCCGGAGCTATACCCTAGGCGCTGTTAAGCGCATTGTAGAAAACGAGGTTGTCGATCTTGTAATTAAAATGGTTATTGCTGATCCCTGCATAACCAAGGTTATAGTCATAAAACCTGCCGACCTTTTCTGTAGTTATCGTATTAGAGTCAACCCAGTTGAACCGGATAATACCCTGAGCTATAGCTACAGGAGTTGTCTGCCCGTGAAAATTGAAGTTGGCAGGAGGGTAGTAAATACCCGCAAATTGTATATTCCTGTAAATAGAAGTAGATGCAAAGTCTAGCCCACCTCGGTTAAGGGAGGTATCATCGATCATGTCCACATAAAATGTAGCTGGGTTGGTGTCGTCAATGATCGGCGTTTCAGATGAGTCAACCGCACCGGTAGCAGTATTGGTGATAATGAGCCGGTAGATGTAATCGGCATTCAGAACATCCTTGAACTTATAAGCATAGTTAGGTGCAGTAAAGAATGCTCCAGGTTGCTTAGGGTAACCTTCGTTGTTGAGGTCCACCCTGTTGAGATGGATGCTATCGCGGTAAACGCCGCCGAATGTGTATCTTTTTATCACCACATTCAATGATGCATAAAAGCTGGAATCGGGTGTTTTGGCCATATCTATCGCACTTTTGTCCTGGTCCAGGAATGCCTTCTGGATGCGGATGTAATGTGCGGTATCACTCTTGGCAAGTAAGCCATATACCACTGTAATGTCTTTATAGGGTGCTCCTACTTCGAACTTCTCAGAACAGCCCGAAGCGAGGATCATAGCAGCCATTACCACGAATGGCATCATCAGTTTTTTCATGAATTGCCTTTATTTAGAAAGCTGTCAAAGGTAAGGATTTAGTTGATATGCACCGTTCCTGCTGCCTGTGGGAATGGTATTGAAGCTTTTTCTGTATTTTCACGTTTGTATGGGTATAATTACCATCGGTACGCCGTTCAATATAGACCTGGAGTTTAAAATTGCTGTGTTTGGCAAGCGGTTCCTTGCGTGGTTCATCGATTTTGCGATCATCTGCATTTATTACTATGTAATGCTGCTTTTTGCCTACCCCAAATCCGGCCGGTCTGAGAATATGGATACAGCGGCCAACATATTCCTCATTGTTATCCCGGTGATGTTCTACCAGTTATGCTTCGAGATATTCTTTAACGGGCAGACGTTGGGTAAGAAGGTGGCAGGCATAAAGGTGATAGATAAAGAGGGCAGGGAGCCTACGGTAAGCCAGTATGTATTAAGGTGGATATTATCGCTCGGTAACCTGTTGATGTACATAGTGCCGTACATACTGTTGTGGATACCGGCATTCCTGTTTGTGTTCATTATCTTTTACCTGCCCGATTTTCTTTGTATCCTGATCTCACCTAAATCTCAGCGCATAGGCGATCTGGCAGCGGGTACAGTGGTCATAGATAAGAACTACAAGCCTGATATTACGGAAACGATACACCTGGAAATAGAGCAGAAGGATTATAAGCCACTGTTCCCGCAGGTGATGCGGCTCAGCGATAAAGATATAAACGGGATAAGGAACCTGCTGGCCAAGAAGGGTACAAAAGATACCGACCACTATGTGATAGATGTGACCCAGAAAATAAAGACAGTGCTGGATATTCAGTCAGACATGTTATCCACAGACTTCCTGCAACAACTACTGAAGGATTACAACTACTTCACCACAAAGAATTAGGCGAATAATCGTTTTACCGTCCTCAATATAAGACTGCTGAGTGACAACAGCAGTGATATACCTATACCGATGATGCCACATAGCACGATAAACAAAACACAAAACAAAGTAGCCCCTGAATTCATAGCAATATGCGCCAGCAAACAAGAGCCTAATACGATACCATAGCAAGTAAGCATTGTTTTATAGTCCATATCTTATAGGTTATTAAGCGAAGGTATGCAATGCTATCGAATAACAGTTTTTATCCTTTAACAAAATTTTGACGTGATATTTTTACAAAATGTAAAATATACTTTACTTTTGGTAAAAATTATTTGTCATGAACAACGTACTTCTTTTTCCCCGTAACAGCAGGATCATTGGTTTTATTGTACTGGCATTGTCAGTGGTACTATTCTTTGCATCCATGAATAAAGACTTTGTGTTCTCTTTCCTGAACACACCAAAACCTGCAGAAAGCAGCATGGACTTTGGTAACCATAACCTGACCGATGAATTTGCGGTAGCAGGTATTGTGATATCCCTCGTCATGATCGCATTCTCTAAACTGAAGCATGAAGATGAATATGTACGGCACATCAGGTTGCAGTCTTTGCAGATAGGTGTATATGCCAATTATGCCGTTTTCCTCATCATGACCTTTACTGTATATGGATTGAACTACATGTCTGTGCTGTTTTATAATTCAATGACCATATTAGTACTGTTCATATTGGTGTTTAATTTCAACCTATACATTAAACCACGCTTTTCTAAATCTGAACCGGCATGAAGAACACTATAAAAGTAGAGCGTGCCCGGCATAACATGACCCAGGGAGAACTGGCGGAGAGAGTGGACGTATCACGGCAGACCATCAATGCCATAGAAGCTGCCAAGTATGTGCCATCAACTGTTTTGGCACTTAAGATCGCCCGATTATTCGGCCTTTCTGTCAACGAGGTATTTGAGCTGGAGGAGGGCGATTAAGTTCTTTCTTTGCTTTTATCCAGGATCATCCGGCTCCTGGAGATAGCATCCTGCATGGTGGGTACTATATTGGCAGGGCCAATGTCCGCTGCCAGTTTCGATCTGTTCAGTTGGGTAAGCACAACTTCATTGGTCACTTCTGCCAGTATCAGCCGGGTGCCCTGTCGGTGGCATTTATGTTCCACCTCTTCCAGTGTATGTATGCCCGTTTCGTCTATTATGGGTACGTTGCGCATGCGCACGATCAGCACACAGGCTTTATGTTCTATGATATTAATGGCATCCTTGAACTTGTATGCCGCACCAAAGAATAACGGACCGTTGATCTCGTATACGGTCACGCCTTTTGGTATTGTGAAATTGCCTATATAATTGATGTCGTTTATGTTGTCATCATCTGCCTGGTCAGCAGTCAGTTCGCGCACATTGCTGAACCGGTTCATCTTTGCCATGAATAGAAATACAGCCAGCACCATACCTATCTCAATAGCCACCGTCAGGTCTACCAATACAGTAAGCAGGAAGGTGACCACCAGGACCAGAGCATCTGACCTGGAGCCTTTTATAATGGAAAGGAAGTTGCGCCATTCGCTCATGTTGTAAGCGACGATCACGAGTATACCCGCCAGTGTAGCCATGGGTATGAGCGCTGCCCACTTGCCTACAAAGAGCATAATGAGCAATAGCGTCACCGCATGTATCATACCAGCCACGGGTGTTGCCGCACCATTCTTTATGTTAGTAGCAGTGCGGGCAATAGCGCCTGTTGCCGGAACGCCTCCAAATATAGATGAAGCCATATTCGCAACGCCTTGTGCGACCAGTTCCATATTAGATCGGTGAGTGCCGCCTGTCATACCATCGGCCACAACCGCGGATAACAATGATTCAATACCTCCGAGCAATGCAATGGTAAATGCCGGCCGGATCATTGCCTGTATCACCGGCCAGGTGATCACCGGAAACGAAGGGTGTGGTATGGTTGATGATATCGCCCCGAATTTGCTGCCGATAGTTTGCACTGGTATATGCAGAAAGTAAACCGCTGCGGTGGTGGCGAGTATGGCGATCAATGATCCGGGTATCTTATGCGTTACCCGCTGCCATAGTTGTGCAATCGTTATAGTGACCAGGCCTAGTAGTAGCGCATAAACATCCAAGCTGGCGAAGTGTGCCGCGTAAGATCGCCACTTTTCTATGAAGTCGGCAGGTATGGTGCCCATATCCAATCCCAGCAGGTCTTTCACCTGTGCCGAAAAAATGATCAGCGCTATACCTGCGGTGAAACCTACAATGAGCGGGTGAGGTATGAACTTAATGATAGTCCCCAGCCGGGCAAGCCCCATGATGACCAGTAAAATGCCTGCAAGAAAGGTGGCGATGATGAGTCCGTCCACGCCGTATTGCTGCACTATACCGTATACTATAACGATGAATGCCCCGGTAGGCCCCCCGATCTGTACCTTACTCCCTCCAAGCGCCGAAATGAGGAACCCTGCTATAACAGCAGTGATCAATCCCTTCTCGGGCGATACGCCGGATGCTATGCCAAATGCTATCGCGAGGGGCAGTGCCACAATGCCGACAATGATCCCCGCCAGCAGGTCTTTGCCAAATTGTTGGCGGGTATATCCTTTTAACGTACTGAATAGCTTTGGGGTGAATGCTTTTGAGCTCAAGTGGTTTTTATTAGGGGAAAACGAACCAAAGTTAGCCTGGTTCGTACCCGGAATCCATGACGATGGTCATGTATATGTCAGGATTACCTGCCATTATTACATTGGTAAGCTATTTGCAGTATAATCTGTAAAAAGGAAAGAAAATGTTAGGCTATTATTTGTTGTCGGGAATATTGTTCCTGGTAGGTATGGCGGTGAGCGGGATGCTGAAAAGCAAGTTCAAAGAATATGGCGAGGTGCCGCTCGATGCCGGACTGAGTGGTAAAGAGGTAGCAGAGAAGATGCTGCATGATAACGGTATCTACGATGTGCAGGTAATATCTGTAGATGGCTACCTGAGCGACCACTATAATCCTGCCGAAAAAACTGTGAACCTCAGCCCTGATGTATATCATGGCAGGAGCATTGCCTCTACGGCTGTGGCAGCACACGAGTGCGGCCACGCGGTGCAGCACGCCACTGCTTATAGTATGCTGCAACTCAGAAGCACACTGGTGCCGGCAGTGCAGATAAGCAGCACACTGGCGCAATGGGTGATACTTGCCGGTATCGGTTTTATGGGTTTTGGTGGTGGTAGCCAGGTGATACTTCTTATTGGTATCGCATTGTTTGCCATGTCTACAATATTTTCACTGATCACCCTGCCGGTAGAATATGATGCCAGTGCCAGGGCGCTGAAGTGGATGGAAAGTTCACACCTGACTTACCGTGATGAGCATGATAAAGCTGCCGATGCACTTAAGTGGGCCGCCAGGACATACCTTGTTGCTGCAATAGCTTCAGTAGCACAGTTGCTCTACTTCGTAATGATATTCCTGGGCAGAAGGAACGATGACTAATACTTCAAAAGGTAAAAGTGTTACTTTTGGCGTATTATGAATATCGCACTGATAGGGTATGGAAAAATGGGGCAGGCTATAGAACAGGCCGCTATAC
Organism: uncultured Flavipsychrobacter sp.; assembly: GCA_964478855.1. Classification (GTDB taxonomy): domain Bacteria; phylum Bacteroidota; class Bacteroidia; order Chitinophagales; family Chitinophagaceae; genus Nemorincola. The sequence goes on along the minus strand of CAYZKL010000072.1, from coordinate 3,058 downwards.
GGAGAGGCCATACTATCACCTTAAAGATCACATCGGCCAACAGGCATGAAATGGATGCCGAACACCTGCAACATGCAGATGTGGCCATTGAATTCACCCGGCCGGAATCAGGTAAGGAGAACGTAATGCAGTGCCTTGCTGCAGGTATCAACGTAGTATGCGGTACCACAGGGTGGAACGAGGGGCTGACAGAAGCTAATGAATTTGCGCAGCAGCATGGCAGGGCATTCCTGCAGGCTTCTAACTTTAGTGTAGGGGTCAATATATTCTTTGAGGTGAATAAGATGCTGGCCAAACTGATGAACGGGCATGATGAATATGGTGTGCATATAGAAGAGACACACCACACCCAGAAGAAGGATGCGCCGAGCGGCACTGCCATAACACTGGCAGAGCAGGTGATAGCAGGGCTGGATAATAAAACCAGGTGGGTGCTGAATGATTTGACCCAGGCTGATGCGGTACCAATAGTGGCACACAGGATGGAGCATGTACCGGGCACGCATACCATTACCTACTCATCCCCGATAGACAATATAGACATAACACATACTGCACACAACAGGGACGGATTTGCAATAGGCGCAGTACTGGCCGCAGAATATATAGCAGGTAAACAAGGCATATTCTCTATGAAGGATGTATTGTTTGGTGGTAAGTAGTTTTTTCAGAGTGATACTGATTCCTTATATTTGGTTATAAATCCGCCCATGAAAAAGTTGTTAATGTTTACTGTACTTCCAGTTATGACGATCATTGCGTCATGTGGACTCAAAGAAATGAAGAGGATAGAGTTACCTCAAGCCACTCAAATGCAGGATAGTGTAGCTAAGCTCATTCCCGGGTATTATTCCGGGCATGTTATGCAGGATGATGATTTTTCAAAAGTGGTTATTATTGTTGGTGCTCCTGGATTTTATGATGCATCTGCAGATATGAAGCAACTTGCCGCAATAAGAACGGGCATTATGTTACTGAATGTGCTTGGGCCAGACCTAAGTATTACGAATGCTACACTGGTTATCACTAAAAAAGACAATAACGATAACAAAATACCTGAAGACGGCATCAGTCTTGATATGAAAATAGACAGCCTTAAAAAAGTGATGTTCCCTAAGTAATCTCGAAACTATATCGATAAAAAAAGCCCGCAATATTTGCGGGCTTTTTTTGTTCATTATCTTTTCAGGTATAGGTCAAAATAGTCTGTGATCTTTTGCATCAGGTGTATGCGGTCCTTGCCACGCACATTATGCTCATAACCGGGATACACAAAGTAGTCGACCTGTACGCCATCGTCCACCGATTTTTTAAGGAAGTTGATACTGTGCTGCCATACCACCACATTGTCGTTGGTGCCATGAATCAGTAACAGCTTGCCTTTCAGGTTCTTTACTTTATCCAGCAGGTTGCTTTTTTCGTAACCGGCAGCGTTGGTCTGTGGGTCATCCATGTAGCGCTCGGTGTACATAATTTCGTACATCTTCCAGTCCATTACAGGGCCGCCAGCCACGCCGCACTTAAATACTTCAGGGTATTTCAGCATCAGCGATGTGGTCATGAAGCCGCCAAAGCTCCAGCCATGCACACCCATACGGTCCGCATCCACATAGGGCAGCGACTTCAGGTAGTCGACTCCTTTCAGCTGGTCCTTCATCTCTACCTCGCCCAGTTTACGGAATGTAGCCTGTTCGAAATCGATACCCCTGTTCCAGCTGCCACGGCCATCCATGGTAAATACGATGTAGCCATGCTGTGCCATATACTCATACCACAGGTTGCCACTCTCAGGGAACGAGTTGTGAATGAGTTGAACATTAGGGCCGTTGTACAGGTAAACAATGGTCGGGTATTTCTTCTCCCTGTCAAAGTTTGGAGGGAGTATCAGTTTGCCATACAATGGGGTTATGCCATCCGCAGCTCTTATTATCACATCTTTTATCATCGGGCGCTCATAATCTGCCAGCGGATCGGGCGACTTCATCAGTTCGTGGGAGAGAGCATTGTTGGTAGCACGAACGAATGTATTCTTTGGTATGCCCGCACCGTTATATACATCCAGCACATACCTGCCATCCTGGCTACAGGTGGCAGTGTGCATACCTGCTCCCTTATCTATACGATCCATTCTGCCGTTTTCTACGCTTACGGTATAGATATTTTTCTCCAGCGGCGACTCCTTGGCAGCAGTGATGATCACTTTGTGCGCTGAAGCGTTGAAGCCGACGATCTCATTGACCACCCAGCGGCCACGTGTTATTTGTTTTAGCGGGCTGCCATTATCGCTGTACAGGTACAGGTGGTCATAGCCATCACGCTCGCTCCACCAGATGAACTCATGTGGCTGCCATGGCAGGAACACAAGCGGGTGGGTAGGGTGTACATACTTAGGGTCCGATTCTTCGAACAGGGTACTTACCTTTTCGCCTGTGAGTGCATTATATTTATTCAGTACCAGGTGATTCTGTCCACGGTTCAGAATGGCTATGAAGATGTATTTTTCGTCAGGGCTCCAGGTTACAGAGGTAAGGTAGTGGTCCCTGTTTTTGGTTCCGGTCTGCATGGTTACCGTTTTGCCGTTCGCTGGGTTGTATACACAAAGTGTAACCTCGTGCGATGTGCCGCCTGCCATCGGGTACTTGATGATGTCTAATGCCGCAGGGGTAGTGTCCCATTTCACTATAGGATAATCGCGTACCATGCTTTGATCCATGCGGTAGTAAGCCAGGTAGCGGCCCTTGGGCGAAAAGAAGATACCGCCATCGATACCAAATTCGTCACGGTGCACAGACTGGCCGCACACCACATCCTTATTGCTCTCGTGCGATACCTGTATGTTGCCTTTTTCTTTGTCCCACAGCCATAGGTTATTATCTACGGTGTAGGCTATACGGCTGCTTTTATCTACAGTTATCCGTTCTGCTTTGTCGGGCATAGTAACCAGTGTACTCCAGCCGAAGTTATTGCCCGACAGTTTACCTGTTACCACATTTTTACCGTTCATGAACCAGGCGACATCTTTATACAGCCATTACAGGGCGGGGATAGCCGGTACTTT
>CAYZKL010000071.1:9582-19568 GCA_964478855.1 uncultured Flavipsychrobacter sp. | reverse complement strand
ACACTCACTACTAATTAGCTGACCAGCTTTAAAATATTTAAAATGAAAAAGATAACATTATCCATACTTGCATTAGCACTATGTTCTGCCTCCTGGGGCCAGATCAGCCGCAGTATGAAACCAAAACCAGGTCCTGCACCTGAAATAAAACTTGGTAAGTCTGAAAGCTTTACCCTTGCAAATGGCATGAAGGTGTTCGTGGTAGAAAACCACAAGTTACCTACCATTGCCGTTAGCATCGAACTCGATATCAAACCTGAACTGCAGGGCAATATGGCCGGCTACAGGGATATGATGTCTGAATTGCTGATGGCAGGTACTAAGACTCGTTCCAAGGATAAGTTGAATGCTGAGATAGACCAGATGGGAGCCAGCATAAACATAAGCGATGAAGGTATCGCAGGCGGTGGTCTTAAAAAATACCAGGAAAAGATATTTGACCTGATGGCAGATATAGCTATGAATGCGCAGATAACGCAGGATGAGCTGGACAAGACCATCAAAAGAACATTATCGGGCCTGGAAACGCAGAAGAACGAACCTGATGTAATGGTGAGGAACGTAAGTAATGTAGTGAACTTTGGTACTAACCACCCTTATGGTGAGATACCTACCGAGCAAACAGTAAAAAATATAACCCTGGCGAAATGCAATCAGTATTACAAAACATATTTCCGCCCGAACGTAGCATATATGGCTATTGTAGGCGATGTAACTGTAGCTGAGATCAAGCCACTGGTGGAGAAATATTTCGGCAAATGGGAAAAAGCTGATGTTCCGAAAGCTAATTACTCAATGCCTAACAGCGGCAGCAGGCTTACAAAAGTTGACTTTGCTCCAAGAACAGCTGCAGTGCAAAGCGTAGTAAGTGTCACTTATCCTGTGGATCTGAAACCAGGCGAACCCGATGTGATCAAAGCTCGTGTAGCAAATACCGTTTTGGGCGGTGGCTCACAGGGCCGTTTGTTCCTCAACCTGCGTGAAAAACATGCATGGACATATGGCGCTTATTCTTCTCTGCGCGAAGATGACCTCGGTGGCCAGTTCTCTGCAACGGTAAAGTGCCGTAACATAGTATCGGACAGTGCAGTTGGCGCATTGCTGGATGAAATGAAACTGATGCAGACCGAAAAAGTAGCTGATACTGCGTTGCAGAACTCTATCACTTATCTTTCAGGTAATTTCGCTATCGGCCTCGAAGATCCTAAACGTGTTGCGCAGTTCGCTATCAACATCGAGCGTTACAATATGCCTAAAGATTACTACCAGAACTACCTGAAGAATCTGAGCGCAGTAACCGCTGAAGATGTAATGCAGGTATCACGTAAATACATCACCCCTGAGCATGCAAATATCGTTGTAGCTGGCAGCAAGGAAGAAGTTGCTAACAAACTGGCTAAGTTCTCTGCTGATGGCAAGATCGATTATTACGACTATTCAGGCAAAACCATCACTCCGTCAGAAACAAAAGCAGTTCCTGCCAATGTAACTGCAGACGAAGTCTATAAAAAGTATGTAACTGCAATAGGTGGCGAAAAAGCTATCAGCGGACTGAAGGATTTGAAAATGGTAGCTACCAGCGAAATGCAGAACATACCTATCACGCTTGTAGTAATGAAAAAGAGTACTGGCTTAATGAAAGAAACCGTGGAAGCCAACATGGGTGGTAACAAGATGATGTTGCAAAAGAAAGTCTATGATGGCAAAAAAGGTTATGAAGAACAACAAGGTCAAAAACAGGACCTGAGTGCTGAAGATATCGAAGAAACAAAAGAAGAAGCAGATCTTCAGGCAGAATTACATCCTGAAAAATATGGTATCAAGCGTACGCTTAAGGGAATGGAGACCATAGAAGGTGCTGAAGCTTATGTTGTAGAATCAGTAGATGCAAAAGACAAAAAAACTACTGAATATTTCGATACAAAAAGCGGATTACTGATCAGACAGACCCAGTTCCTGAAAGCACCTGATGGCAGCACTGTTCCTAAGACCACAGACTTCTCTGACTACAGGGAAGTACCTGGCACTAATGGTTACAAGATGGCATATTTCTTTAGTATACCTGCAGGACCTGGCACGAACCTCAATATCAAAGTTCAGTCGGTGGATGTTAATAAGAACATACCTGATTCAGAATTCAATTAATCTGTCTTAGATCATTAAATAGTAAGAGCCGCAAATTGCGGCTCTTACTATTTATATCCGTTCGGAGTTTATCATTCCTTCATCAGTTCCTGGAATTCTTCCTCTGTAAGTATGTTTACTGTGCCCAGTTTCTTTGCTTTCTCCAGTTTCGATCCTGCATCCTCTCCCACTACCAGGTAATTGAGCTTACTGCTCACACCGCCGAGAATAGAACCTCCTTTAGCCTCTACTAGCGCCTCTGCATCACTGCGCTTGAACCTGCTTAATGTTCCAGTAAACAGGAATGTTTTGCTTGCCAGCGTACCATCTGCCTGCGACTGCCCTTTGTGTTCATTCACAAGGTTTACCCCGGCCTCACCCAGCATATCTATGATACGTCTGTTCTCCGGCCGTGCAAAAAAGTCAGCTACTGATGTTGCCACCTTTGGGCCTACATCTTCAAGTGTAGCCAGTTTTTCTACATCCCAGTTATAAAAAATCACTGATGTGCGAGACCGCTGAGGCCAGTGTTTTTGCGGTAGTCTCGCCCACATACCTGATACCCAGCCCGAATATCAATCTGTTCAGCGGCTGCTGTTTAGAGTTCTCTATTGCTTGCTTCAGGTTGGTTACAGACTTCTCACCAAAACCACCCATTTGCTGCACCTTGTCCCAGTCTATATGGTATATCCCCGGTATATCAGGCAGCAATCCCAGTTCATAAAATTTTTGCACATTGGCATTGCCCAGGCTACGTATATCCATTGCGTCCTTACTGGCAAAATGTATCATACGCTCTACTACCTGCACAGGGCATGTAATATTGATGCACCGCCACGCAGCTTCGTCCTGTTGCTTTTCCAGTTCGCTGTTGCATGCCGGGCAGTGCGTAGGAAATTTTATTTCCTCTTCAGTACCATCTCTCAGTTCGGTCAGCGGCTTCACTATGTATGGTATCACATCGCCTGCACGTTCCACCAATACAGTATCTCCTATCCGCACATCTTTTTCACGCACTACATCTTCGTTGAACAGCGATATCGAGCTGACTGTTACTCCACCAATAGGCACAGGATCTATTTTGGCAACTGGTGTTATGGCACCTACCCTGCCCACCTGGAATTCCACCCTTCTCAACTTACTGGTAGCCTGTCTCGCCTTGAATTTGAATGCTACAGCCCAGCGGGGATGATGAGAGGTCATACCCATCTTATCCTGCATGGCAAAATCATTCACTTTTATTACCAACCCATCAACTTCAAATGGTAGGGTATCCCTCCGCTCTTCAAATTCACCGCAATATGCGATCACCTCATCTATATGGCGAAATAGCTTCATTTCCTTAGCTGGTGTGGGGAAACCCATATCATAAAGCCATTGCAATGACCCTCTGTGTGTTTTCAGCGCATCAGGCAACGTTGCACCCGGCTCCAATGTATAGTCGCTGATATGATATAGGATTGCATTCAATCCACGCTTGCGTACTTCTGCAGGATCCAGTATCCGTAACGTACCCGATGCGGCATTACGTGGATTTGCCAATGGAGGCAGTCCTTCCGCTACACGCTGCTTATTATAGGCTTCAAATACATTCTTATGTATCACCACCTCACCACGTATTTCTATCTGTTTTATCCCCTGCTTTTGCAATGAAGCAGATAAGGGTATTGCTTTTATCTGCCTGATGTTGGCTGTTACGTCCTCACCCATCACTCCGTCTCCCCTGGTAGCACCTCGTGCCATCTGCCCGTCATCATATATCAGCGATATGCTTGCTCCATCATACTTGGGCTCTACGCAATATTCTATTTCATCGGTCCCCGCAAATTCCCTGCATTTACGGTCCCAGTCGGTAAGGTCTTCTGCATTGTAGGTATTGTCCAGGCTCAGCATGGGTACCAGCTGGCTCACTGTAGGAAAACGCTCACTCAACCCCTGTGCTACCCTTTGCGTTGGGGAGTCTGCTGTTACCAACTCGGGATATTTATCTTCTGTTTGTTTCAGCTTTTTATACAATGCATCATACTCTGCATCTGCCAGCACAGGCTCACTCTGCACATAGTACTTCCAGTCGGCATACAAGATCACTTCGCGTAGCTGATCTATCGCTTCCTGCGGTTGTTCCGGTTCTTGTGTCAATAACTGTTTTGCCTGCGAATAAAGGCGCTGTTCATCCTGCGATGTGTACATAGTGCAAAGTAAATTGCAATAAATTACTTTCCCAATTTGGATAAAATATTTATTTTGCTACCTGTGAAAAAAGCCGCCAGCTCCTATATATCATTTACTCGTACCGAACGTATGGGACTCGCGACATTGTGTGTAACGATATTGTTACTGATCACTGTAAAGGCAACGATGCATTTATGGGCACACCCGGAGACGGTAAATGCAGAAGAACAAAGGTTGGCAGCAGCTTGGTCAGCATACAAACACAGGCAACCACAATTATTGCCCGATAGCATGGCTATGCAGGCAGAATATATAGATGCTTCCGATAAAGGATCTGCACCTATACCGCTGGTAATTAATATCAATACTGCCGATCAGGCCACACTTGTCCGCCTGAAAGGGATTGGCCCGGTAGCTGCGGCCCAGATTATAGCATACAGGACCACCAAAGGCCCGTTTACCGACATCGGTCAACTAAAAGAAGTCATTGTGATTTCCGATAATAACTTCGAAATATTGAAAGATCACCTGTCGGTGGGCGCTACCGCAGAGTGAACTGAATCCGTTGCTAACAATGGCTTACAGCGCTTTTTACGCTATATTAGTTCACCTCAGAAAAATGTCGTAAAATTGCGGCATATTTTCAAATACATGATGGATTTTAATTACACGGATGCACAGGTATCGATTGCTGAGATGATCCGCGATTTTGCCACTAAACATATCCGTCCGGATATGATGGAATGGGACGAGTCTCAGAAATTCCCGGTAGAACTTTTTCGCAAAATGGGCGAATTAGGCCTTATGGGTGTACTGGTACCTGTAGAATATGGTGGCTCAGGCCTAAGTTATTTCGAATATGTGACCGTAGTAAGCGAAATAGCCAAAGTATGTGGTTCTATCGGCTTATCTGTAGCTGCGCACAATTCACTATGCACCGGCCATATCCTGTATTTCGGAAATGAAGAACAGAAGAAGAAATACTTGCCGAAACTGGCAAGTGGTGAATGGATAGGCGCATGGGGCCTTACAGAAGCTAATACCGGCAGCGATGCGGGTAATATGCGCTGCACTGCCACTAAGGATGGTGATGAGTGGGTACTTAATGGCACCAAAAACTGGATCACGCACGGTATCAGCGGTAATGTAGCAGTTGTACTTGCCCGCACTGGCGATCCACGTACAAAAAATAACAGCACAGCATTTATAGTAGAGCGTGGTACTCCTGGCTTTGCCGCTGGAAAGAAAGAGAACAAATTGGGCATGCGTGCCAGCGAAACCGCTGAACTGGTATTCGACAACTGCCGAATATCTGATGCGCAGCGTATGGGCCCTGTAGGCGACGGTTTTGCACAGGCTATGAAGGTACTCGATGGTGGACGTATATCTATTGCGGCACTTTCATTGGGCATTGCAAAGGGTGCTTACGAGGCATCTCTAAAATACTCTAAAGAGCGTTACCAGTTCGATCAGCCGATCTCTAATTTCCAGGCTATTGCCTTTAAGTTAGCTGATATGGTTACGCAGATCGAGGTTTCTGAAATGCTTATCTACCAGGCGTCTGACCTTAAGAATCGTGGACAGAAGATGACCAAGGAATCTGCTATGGCTAAATACTATGCATCTGAGGCTTGCGTACGTATCTCTACCGATGCGGTGCAGATATTCGGAGGCTATGGCTATACCAAGGATTTCCCTGTTGAGAAATACTATCGCGACAGCAAGTTGTGTACAATAGGTGAAGGAACATCTGAGATACAGAAACTGGTGATCTCAAGAGATATATTGAAGCAGTAACTTTATTACATCATACATAATAAACGGAATCCCTCGGGGTTCCGTTTTTGTTTTAGGGCATAATTAAAACTCGAATTGCACGCTGCCGAATATGCCGAAGTAGCGCCACTTGGCTTCGTTCGCCAACGGTTGCGGTGTAACCCTCCACACGAAATCAATACGGAATATCTGCAGGATGTTCGATACCCCTGTACCCAACTCCAGGTAAGGGCTGCCCTTTAGCGTGCGGAATGCATATCCTTTGTTGATGTTTAGCGTTTGGTTAGCTGAGCTAAGCTGCCCTACTACACCTTTCGCTGTCCAGAACTGGCGGAACTTAAGCTTCTTAACGGCAGGTATTCGATTGAAAATGCCCCCACCAAAATTATGCTCAAAGTTGAACCCTACATATTCATCACTTAAGAACTCATAGTTGTTCATCATCTGGAACGCATACTTGTTGTAATAGTAGTACTCATTACCGGGGTGTATCTCTAACAATGGGTATGGTAATGGTTTTGAGCTAAAGTACTTGCCGGCAAAAACATTATAATAAACAGACCCGAAAGGAGCTATATTGTTCAGGCCTGTAACAGAAACACGGGCCTTTTGGTATTCATATGCACTATTCACTACCCCCTTCACTCCCGCACCCAGGTACAATGCCAATGTAGGATACTTGCTCTTCACGCTTACCCTGGTGAACTGCCCCTCGAGGTATTTTTCCTTGTATGCAAAACGAAGATCCACGCCCACCTCAGCGCTTGTCACATTAGGAGACCTGTTACCTGATTCATCGTTGAATATACAGGTAGACGGTAATGGATTATAAGGTGTAAATATAGTGTGCTGCATTATCAGCTTATGGCTCAGCCCGTTGAAATATTGCTTGTAGAACTCAAACCTGTTATCGTCTGTAAATGCCAGCTTCCAGGGTATGCCCCGCTTACGAAACACCGTACTGAAAATATTGTCTGCTCCGAACTGGTCATAGTAATTCGTGCTCTGGCTTACATCATGGGTATGGTACGCAAACAGGTAGGTCCATGGGTTACGGTCTATCATCCATTTCCCTGTTACGCCATATTTGAATCTGCCGTCCCTCGTACCATAGGCCACATAACCTGTAAACTGGAAATCCTTTAAACATCGGGGCGTACCAACCGATATACGGAAACGGCTCCCCTCTACTCTGTTGGAACTGTACAGGTAAAAGTACGGCCCAAGTTGTATCGGCCCGAAATCTTTAACATCGGTAGTTGCAAAGGTGATCAGGTTCTTATAAACCGTGGTAATGGGCATCTGGTTAATCGTATCTACCATTTTATAGATGGCCAGCTCATTTTTAGTCAATGAATCAGGACGGTTGTGTCTCCACCATTCGTCACTGTGGTCCTTCACAGAATCTAGCTTTATCACATCCTGCTTCCATTGCGGATCCTGCAGCACCCCCGCCACAGAATCTTTGTTGATGCGGATATTATGATAAGTAGTTGTCTTCCGCCCTATCATCCCGATCAGTTTTTTGGAATGATACAAGGTGAAATTTGCAATGAATTTGTCCTTGGTACAAAACCAGAAACTGTCCACCGGTGCAAACTCCTGGTACAGGCTCACATTGTCTATCCAGTTCACATTTACATCCTTGGCCACCTCCATACTGATACGCTGAAGTGCAAAAACAGAATCTACTACCCAAAAATCGCCGGAGAAACAGTTCTCCACTATACGCTTGGGCCGGTATTGCACCAGTATTACTTTATGTCCATATGCCTCCTGCGTATCTTTGATCGTGTACTTGTAGTAAAACAGCCCCTCGTCACTAATCGGGCTCACAAATTTCTTATCAAACACAGGAACGTAGTTTTTGTAGATGTTCAGGTTCTGATGAAAGGTGCCCAGGTATTTTACCACGTTCTCATTATTTACACCCTTCACCATGCTCGCCTTAATAAACTCCCTTATCTTCTTGGGTTGACGCTGAAAATAGTAATCAGAGATGGTTTCGGTAAGATATAGCGGCAGGTATGGCGTAGACTCTGATACCGTATCCAGGTTATCAAAGATGAACGCATAGCTTTTCAGTATAGGTATCTTGGCAAACTGGGACCTTGTGAGGCGCTGCAGATCTGCCTCAAGGCGGTTATAGGCCTCATAGCAGTAGTTATCAGTACGGTCAGGGTTATTGTATGGTTTGCGGGCTATTATGTTGCGCATCAGCAGCACTGCAGGGTCCTCCCCGGCATGTACGGTCACTTCTCCCAGTTCCGTCAGCGACCTAGGCAACTCTACGATAAAGTTGTAATCATGCCGCTCAGCGTTCAGCTTCCTGATTGATGCCCTGTACCCCATCGCCTCCATCCTTAGTGTATCTGATGGTAGTTTATCCACTTTCAGGATAAAGTTACCGTCCAGGTCGGCAGCGGTACCTATGGTAGTTCTGGGAAAGAACACGGTGGCGAAGGGTATTCCCTCTCCCGTATTCATATCTGTTACTTTTCCATGTACGGTATATCCTTTGTAAACCGGGGTAACGATTGTAGCTGGTGTTTGAGCTGAATCAGGCAGTATCAGGGACAGTGTATCTATATCCGGAGTATCTACAACTACAGGGACACGTTTACGCAATGTATCACCCTGCCTCAGTGTATCTGTAGACTGGGCAAATAACGACCCGCTTAGGAACAATAAGCATGCAATAAAAGCGGTCTTAAGAGGCGTCATAAGTTGATAGTACCCAATCAGTAAGCAATGTAGCGAATTGCAACAACTAATAAAAAAAATTGTGCCTGAATCAATAAATGCCTGACCCGGGTAATGTCTTATATACATTTCTCTGTACCGAAACCTTATCTTTGCCCGCTAAAAATCAATATTTGGATACCAGGATAAAGGTGGCAGCAGTAAGCTATCTCAATACAAAACCCCTGCTTTACGGGATCGCCCATAGCGAAATTGCCAATGAGATAGATATGGTGGTCGATTACCCGGCTCAGTTGGCTCGCCGCCTGCAGGAAGGCAGTATAGACATGGCCCTTCTCCCCGTAGCTGCTATACCCACTATTCCCGGCGCGCGCATTGTGAGTGATCACGGCATAGCCACAGATGGCAATGTCGTATCCGTGGCAATATTCAGCCAGGTACCCATTGAGCAGATCAAAACCATATATCTCGATTATCAGTCCCGCACTTCTGTAAGGTTGGCGCAACTACTGATGGAACACTACTGGAAACTGGATGTAACCTATAAACCGGCCAATGAGCACTACATAGACTACATCAATGGCACTAATGCGGGTGTCATCATAGGCGACCGTGCATTACAACAACTGCACAACTTCGAATATGTTTATGACCTTTCGGCCGTATGGAAAGCATATACAGGTCTTGATTTCGTATTTGCTGCATGGGTCGCCAATAAAGACCTCCCTGCTGATTTCATCACTCGTTTTAATGCTGCTAATGCTGAAGGGTTGAATCACCTGGAAACTGTAATAGCCGAAAATCCTTTCCCTTACTACGACCTGCATACTTACTATACAGATAATATCAAGTTCTATCTTGATGACAATAAAAAGAAGGGATTGGAGCGTTTTCTTGAAATGATAGCCTGAAAGGGTTAATGATGGCCGTGATCCTGGTCTTCCGGAAAGTTATAATGAATACCTTTTTCTTTAATGAAGGCCCTCATAGTAATGTAGGTCAGTTCGGTCTCATCATCTGCATTACATGCAAAGATCACTACATCACATTCATTACCTGAGTAATTGGGTATTGGATGGTTGTTAGCCTTTGCCCAATAGTAATTGTCAATAAAAGCCAGCCGCTCTTCCTCTTGAAAAGGCGTCACTAACAGATCATTGACCAGGAACACAGTAGGTGCGCCTATTGTAAACTCCGTATCTATGAGGTCC
>CAYZKL010000071.1:0-9548 GCA_964478855.1 uncultured Flavipsychrobacter sp. | reverse complement strand
ATGAGTAAACGGGGTAAATTCCATTATGCTAAACTGAGATTATACCCTATACAGCAAAAGAAGTGCCGCAGCCGCATGAACTGCTGGCATTTGGGTTATTGAATACAAATCCACGGGCATTCAGTCCATCTTCAAAGTCTACTTCCATCCCAAAAAGATATATGCCGTGTGCATTCTTCATGATAACGGGTATGCCTTCTATTTCAAAAGCCTCATCATCTGCTTCCTGCTTATCAAAACCAAGTATGTAACTGAGGCCGGAACATCCGCCTCCTTTAACGCCTATTCGCAAATATTGTCCATGTTCAAAACCAGGCTCACTCATCAGCTTCTTCACTTCACTCACTGCACTAGGGGTTAGTTTTACAGGTGTGCTTATCATTGTTTCCATATGAAAAGTATTTAAGCAAATTTAAACTAAAAATAGGATTGCAGTTTGCATATAAGCCGCTCATTATCTAAAAGGTTAGTTAATGTAATAAATTTTAATAAATCAATGTACATACAGACAATAATTTGCTTCAGCCTACTTTTTGAATTTTGGATTACATTTGCAGCCTCTAAAACACAACCGTATGAGCGAGTCTTTGGAAAAGATAATAGATGATGTATCTGTACAAATGAAAAAAGCGATCGGCCACCTGGAAGTGGAGATCAGCAAAATACGTGCAGGCAAGGCTACCCCACAGATAGTTGACGGCATTTACGTTGATTATTATGGCAACGCAACTGCCCTTAACCAGGTAGCCAATGTGATGGTAGCTGATGCCCGTACACTCTCCATACAGCCATGGGAAAAAAACATGCTCGGCCCGATAGAAAAGGCCATCATAGCTTCTAACATAGGATTGAACCCTCAGAACGATGGTACTTTCATCCGCCTGTTCCTGCCACCACTTACCGAAGAGCGCCGTAAAGAACTGTCTAAAAGAGTATATGCCGAAGGTGAGCAGGCAAAAGTAGCAGTACGCAGCATTCGCAGGGATTGTATAGAGCAGGTAAAGAAATTACAGAAGGATGGCCTCAGCGAAGATATTGCCAAAGATGGTGAAACACGCATACAGGCTGTTACTGATAAGTTCATTGTACTTGTGGACCAGCACTGCAAGGACAAGGAAAAAGAGATCATGACCGTATAACCGGTAATTAGTAACCAATACAACTACCAGATCAAGAGTATGAATGAACTGCAAAACCAGATATTGCTGCTGTTCTCCATACCTATTTATGCGGTTATCATTCCGCTGGAAATACTGCTGAGCAATTTCAGGAACCTGCATTTCTACTCGTGGAAGGAGACTGCGGTGAACATTTATCTGAACCTGCTGAATGCAGGTATAGATACTGCATTGCGGTTCTTCATTGGTTTCGCTTTACTGAACTTCTTTTACCAATTTCATCTTCCTATAGTTTGGCACCCTGTACTCTACTGGATAGTATTGCTGTTTGGCGAAGACCTGCTGTTTTGGGTAGAGCATTTTGTGGACCATAGTTGCAGGCTGTTTTGGGCGGTGCATGTTACCCACCATTCTTCACCGGAGTACAACCTCTCTACAGGCTTCCGTTCATCAGTACTTATGCCTGTATATAAGTACCTGTACTTCATGCCGCTGGTGCTGTTCAATTTTCAGCCAAAGGATGTTGTATTCATGTATGCCATCACGCAGATATGGGGCATACTTGTGCATACGCAATCCATAAAAAAGCTACCACGCTGGATAGAATACATCTTTGTAACACCATCTCACCACAGGGTACACCACGCCAGCAATATCCCTTACCTCGATAAGAATATGGGCATGCTGTTCATTATCTGGGATCGCATGTTCGGCACATTTACAGAAGAGATGCCTGATCAAGTACCGCACTACGGCATCACCAAGCCGTTGGCTACCCCCTACCACCCGGTACACATTGTCACTCATGAATGGGTTGAAATAGGCAAGGACCTGAAAAGATCAAAATCACTAAAGGATAAGCTGCAATACCTGTTTCAACCACCGGGATGGAGCCACGACGGCAGCAGTAAAACATCAAAAGAACTGCAAAAGGAATGGAAAGCTACCACCAGACAAACCGCTCCAACGAATTAGGATGCTGCAATAATATGTAGCCTGCTACGTTATTGTTCCAGAATCAGTTTTATGAAACAAGTAACCACATTCATACTATCCCTTTCCCTGCTTGCATCATGCGAACGGCCTGAGTGCAGGAATACCAACCCGGTATTTGATAAATTTCCACCTGAATCAAATGAATATAAGGCCGAGCTCATCAGGCAACTGAACAGGCCCGACCTGGTAAAGCTTACCTACTGGATAGACAAATACGTTAAGGACAGTACCAGGGAGTATATGTATATCAATGTGCAGGCTAAGGATATCTGCGCAAAGGGCATACTGGATATTACCAACGCGGAAGACCTGGAGGCATTCAAGAGAGTAAAAGGCATGTCTTATCAAGGTTCAGAATTGTCGGGTCTTGTCTATACTATTGACAGCACCGGCGGAGCCTACAACTTCGTCTTTAAAGACGTGGTTTGGATAGCAGATTAAGTATTCAGGTAAACTTTCGGTATATTGCTGCTAACATCAGCATTGTTTATGAAACGTACCGCCATCTTCAGTATCATCATTTGCCTGCTGGCAGCATGTAACAGGCCGAAATGCAAAAGCAATAACCCGGTATTTAATACTCATGGGCCGGAGGAAGACGAATACAAAGCTGAACTCGTAAAACAACTTAACAAGGCCGACCGGAGCAAAGTACACTTTTACATTGACAGGTACACCGAAAGGGGCGGCAAGCCCTATATGGCCATTTACATTCAGGGCGATGACATATGCGCCAGGGGTATGCTGGACATAAAGAACCCTAATAAACTTGTAGAGTTTAAAAACGAAAAAGGCCTGTCCTGGGGTGGTGCCGAATTAAGCGGCCTCCAGTACACCATAGACAGCTCTGATGGTGGTTATAATTTCATCTTCGAGGAAGTAGAAAAGATAATTGACTAACGGTTACAGGCCGCCCATTTTCAGCACCTTCTTATATTCCGCAGGTGTTACCGCACTTACCGAAAGCCTGCTCAGCTTTACGATCTGCATTTCAGCAAGCATAGGTTCTGCTTTTATCTCAGCCAGGGTAACAGGTGTAGGTAATGCCTTTACCGGCTTCAGTTCCACCACTACCCAGTTCGGGTCTTCGGTTGTCGGGTCCTGGTAGGCTTCCTTTACTACTTCAGCAATACCAACTATGGCCAGCCCTTCGTTGCTGTGATAAAAAAATACCTGGTCTCCCTTGGCCATAGCCCTGAGGTTATTACGGGCAGCATAGTTGCGCACTCCGTCCCAGAAGGTCTTTTTATCTTTTACGAATTGATCCCAACTATATTTGAATGGTTCTGATTTTACAAGCCAGTAGTTCATTGACCAAAAGTAATAAGTAAAAATTCAAAAGGAAAATATAGTAATCAATGAAACACTTCTATCGGGTATGATGTGTCGGGGGTATCCACATACATCAAACAGACAGCACAGTTCTGCACTTTCTGGCTCACAATGCGGAATTTGATGGTATCACCTTTAGGATAATTACCGAACTGGCAATAGTTACCTACTTTGAATACGTGATCATGCATAGTATTGGATGGGTCGTTCTCGCTGATCCAGCCATTTTCGCCCAGGTAGTTTGGCCCCAGCGTTTTGATGACCACCTGGCCACAGGCATTCTCTATGACCACACCCGTATATACATCAGAGGTAACTGATTGGCGTGGCGGATCTTTTTTGCAGCGGGAAGACAGCATGCATATAACAGCAGTATAGATGAACAATAGTGGTTTCATAAGGCAAGTTTTATGTATAAAGATACGAACGATCTACATATCTCTATCCAGCAAATAATGAGCCAGTTTAGTCAACTGTTCTTTACGTGTGGCGGGTATAGCAACATCTTCCAGGTAGGTGAATGCGAGCTCAGAATAGTGTGCAGCCGCATCCCTGCATGCTTTATCCGCACCGGTGGCGGTAAATAAAGACAGCATTGCTGCTACCTTATTATCCGCATCCTGCTGCAGCCAGTGCTCTATTTCCAAGCGTTGTGCCACATCTGCATTTTCCAGGGCTTTCAGCAGCAGGTAGGTCTTTTTATTGGCTATAATGTCTCCCCCGTTCTGCTTGCCCAGCTTATCCGTTTCACCAAACGCATCCAGGTAATCGTCCAGTAGTTGAAAGGCTATTCCCAGATTTTTGCCGAAGTCATAGAGCTTATTAGCATTATCGCCCAGTGCGCCACCTATAAGTGCCCCCATCTTCAGGCTGCAGGCCAGCAATACAGATGTCTTCAGCGTTATCATGTTGATGTACTGATCAATATGCACATCATTGCGCTGCTCAAAATCCATATCCAGCTGCTGTCCCTCACATACTTCTATTGCCGTCTTATTGAACAACTGCAATACCTGTGGCAAAGCATTCTTTATATAGGCCAGTTGTTCATAAGCATAGATGTTCATCACATCGCCGCAAAGGATACCTGACGTAAGGCCGTACTGGGTATGCAGTGTAGGCTTACCTCTTCTCAATGGCGCCTTGTCCATAATGTCATCATGCACCAGGCTAAAGTTATGGAACAGCTCTACGGCAAAAGCCCCGTGCCATGCATCTTCACTTATGTCAGTAAACAGCTCATTGCCCATCAGGCACAGTACCGGCCTTATCCGCTTGCCGCCTAGCGACAGGAAGTACCTGCATGGATCATATAATGTACCCGGTGATGATGAAAATGGTAATGAAGCTGTGAAACGTTCGTCGAATTTTGCTGCGAGGTCAGTAAATGAATGCATCTATTTCTTTTTGCGTTTTGCGTTTTTTGTCTGGTCAAATTTGCTGCCGCTCTTAGGCTTGCTGCCACGGGGCGACCGGCTTTCCACAGGTGCGGGTGTCCTTTTACGTTTACCCGTTTGCTCCGGCAAAGCTAATACACTATAATCTATTTGCCGCTTAGCCAGGTTGGCCGCTGCTACACGCACCTTCACTTTATCGCCCATGGCAAACCGCACACCTGTGCTACGCCCTACCAGGGCATACTCACCCTCCTTGAATTCAAAATCGTCATAGTCTGCCAGGTCAATAACAGATACCATACCCTCGCACTTATGCGCCACGGTCTCTGCCCAGAAGCCGAATGTGGCCACACCACTGATCACCGCATCAAACTCTTCGCCTATGTAGCTCTGCATGAATTCCACCTGCTTGTATTTATTGGCAGTACGTTCGGTATCCATGGCCCTGCGCTCCTGGTCTGAGCAGTGACGACACTGATTTTCCAGGTGCTTTATCGGGTGTATATTATTTTCAAGGCACTGCTGCAATATGCGGTGTACCAGCACATCAGGGTAACGGCGTATAGGGGAGGTGAAATGGCAATAGTGCGCAAATCCCAGCCCGTAATGGCCTATATTATCGGTAGTGTATACCGCCTTCGACATAGTGCGGATGCCCAGTTGCTCCAGCACATGCTGCTCCGGCTTACCCTTTACTGTTTCTAGCATCTGGTTGAAAGACCTGGAGATCGTCTCCGCATTACTAAGATCGAACCGCACACCAAAACGCCCTGCAAACATGGTAAACACTTTTAGTTTATCCGCATCAGGCACATCATGCACACGGTACGGGAATGGTATTTCCTCCCCCTTGTGCTTTAGATTGCCCACATATTCAGCCACTGTCCTGTTGGCCAGCAGCATAAACTCTTCTATCAGCTGGTGCGCTTCTTTACTCTCTTTTACTATTATACCTATCGGCTTACCTGTTTCATCAAGTTGAAAACGAACTTCCTGCGATGAAAAATTAATGGCTCCCTTCTTAAAACGGTGCGCACGAATATGTTTTGCCATACCATTAAGTATGTGCAGTTCGCGGGCATGGTCGCCATCGGCTCCTTCTATTATTTCCTGCACTTCCTCGTAAGAGAAACGGCGGTCTGAGTGTATCACGGTCTTCCCTATCCAGTGGTCCTTCACCTTTCCTTCCTTGGTCATCCGCAGTATCACCGAGAATGTGTACTTATCTTCGTTCGGGCGCAGCGAGCATAGCTCGTTCGACAACCGCTCAGGCAGCATGGGCGATACCCTGTCCGGCAGGTACACGCTGGTAGCCCTGCGGTAGGCTTCCTTATCCAGTTCAGAATCAGGCTGTATATAATGGCTCACATCTGCTATATGCACTCCTACCTCATAAATATCGTCCTTCAGCTCACGGAAAGACAGTGCATCATCAAAGTCTTTGGCATCTACTGGATCTATGGTCATGGTAAGCACATCACGCATGTCCTTACGTTTTTTCAGCTCGTGCTTGTCCACACCCTCGGGGTAGCGGGCTGCCTCTTCCAGCACATCATCCGGAAAGCTGAGTGGAAACCCATTTTCCACCAGCAGCCCCTGCATAGCCACCTCGTTTACCGATTCATTGGTCAGTATGCTTACTATCTCCCCTATTGGGTTCTTGGTCTTGCCCGTCCATTCTATGATTCGGCCTATAGCACTATCTCCCGTCTTGGCACCATTAAGCAGGTGCAGCGGCACATACAGGTCCAGCGGCATTTTATCGCTGTCCGGTATCAGGAAGGCAAAATGAGGATGAACCTCTACCCTGCCGCTGAATTCCGTCTGCTTGCGCCTTACCACATCTATTATAGTGCCTTCCGGCCGTTTATTGTCCTTGTATCCTCTTACTTCTACCTTTACCTCATCGCCGTTAAAGGCATTGTGCATATTATCCCGGCGTATCATTATATCCGAGCCCAGTCCTTCTACGATCACAAATCCCATCCCGCTGCGGGTCACTTCCAGTTTTCCTGTATAGGTATGCCTGCCCGAACTGTTATCCTTATTTTTCTTCTTTATATTTTTCGACATGTATCAAAGTTAGGTTGATTAATTGAAGTTGGATAGCAAATAAGCATGCCAACTATAATTTTATAATTTGTCAATTCAGATGCGGTTTTAATAATTACAAGATAAGTTTGGCTGGTAAATCTGCAATCAGTATCTTTGCACCCTCATAGCGCGAGATAGAGCAGCGGTAGCTCGTCGGGCTCATAACCCGAAGGTCACAGGTTCGATCCCTGTTCTCGCTACACTACAAAAGGCAATCATTTATTTGATTGCCTTTTTTGTTTTATTGCAGCGGTAGCGCCGGGCTTATAACTCGAAGCTCAGTTCGATCCCTGTTCTCGCTACAATAGAAAGGAAATAATTCACACAGATTGCCATCTGCCCCCTGTCTATTAGTTCACAGAGCAGAAACCAATCGAAAACTCTAACTATGAGGTTTATGCAACAATTCTTACCCGGTATACTATATTCCGCCTAACCGCGCTCTGATATCTCCAAGAGTTTCAGGGATTGGAGTCATATTCAGCTCCATATCACTTGTTATTATTCCTGATTTTTCAGCGTAGTAATAAGTACCATCTTTAAAAGACATGATCACGACTTTATACGGTTCACCTATCGGAAATGATGGTTTTGGATCATATCCACCAAAAGCATTAGTTGCCTTCTTATAAAAGGTCAGATCTTCACAACTGTTTATTGACGGAAATACAAAATAAACTTGGGTATTGCGATTGTCAAATGACTCGTCTGGTATAATGACGTGCACAACAGTATATTGAACACCGCTCCCCCATTTGTCAGACGCCGGATGATCGCAATTGATCCAATCAAAACTTGTGCAGGAATCAAACAAATAGCGCGTTCCGGGAAAACGATAAGTTTTGATAACCCCTCCATTATTCGAAATAATAGCGACAGAGTCAGCTTGGGTTGATCTACTAACTTTACCCGGCTTAGTAGTATCTGCCATTTTCCATGTTACAGAAGCATCCGCGTTGCTGTTGTCTGCTTTATAATACAGCTCCATTTGCTGTGCTGAACTACCAGGCTGTTTAAATCCGATACCAAATACATTAGCAAAGACTTTTGTACCATTTTGGGTGGCAACGATATTTACCTGGCCACCACTTACAAGAGGCATATTATCTGCTGTTGTGGAAGTTCGGTTTGCGATCATATCACCGGGTTCATATGCCTCTGTAAGTTGTATATAGATAGTACCTGATGTAATAATATTACCCGCAGCATCTTTGAACGAATTGGGATAGAAATGAAGTATACTACCATTTGTACCGGAAACTACAGTATCTCTGCCTGCTTGTACAGAAATATTATCAGGTGTGCTTCGCAGACCTTCAAAGTATTTGTTCAGTTGTGAAACATTGTAAGTTTCTTCAGATTCCTTTTTCTTACATGAAAAAACACTTGTCAATAAAATAACGCAGATAACTGCACTTGATCGGATTATACGTTTCATAATAGGAGTGATTAAAATACATGAATGTTAAATTTAGGTAAATATTTAATAAATATGAACTTTTCAACAATCTTTAATACTTATACATATAACCTGATGTGCATCTATCATATTCAAAAAACGAAACTCGCAGCAATGTTTTGTAAAGTAAATATTCATTTTGCTTGCCTTATTGTCCCCACTGTATCAGTTACTTTCATACCCCAGCGTACTTCCGAAGTTGTATTTAGAAAACAATTTCAATGACTGCAAGCAGCATAATGCAAGGCACTAAATCCACTATATCTGCTGCCTAACCTGAAGTTTACCCAGATCAAATCCTTTTTCCTTTAACCTTGAAAAGATCTGTTGACATATTGCCTCATTCATTTTAGGCGTTCTGGGTAACATTCAAATTTTACAATCTAACTTCATAACAACTTTAAGAATTTTCTCCAGATCATCCCATATTTGGTTTGACATTTCCTCCATCGAGCTACACTGCAGAGAAAGCCAATCATTTTTGATTGGCATTTTTCATTTTATCCAGTGGCGAAACGGGATGTTATGGTAAAGTATATCTCGAATTTCCTGAATACAGCAATTAAACTTGGTCGGCTAATATAGTATAAATTGAAGGCGGGCGCCTTACTTTCTATTGTCTGACGGAAAGGACAGGTGAGGATGCGGAGTTGATACCAGAAATGAGGGAGAAATTTATTAATAACTGATTTGGATCAATGGTTGCCAATTGCAGATGAAGTAACTTACAAGAATAATGCAAGAACATTGGTACAAAAAGCTAATAAGATTGTAGCTAAGGTTATAGGCGCAGGAAAAGAATATCGTGCTGGCGACACGGTAATAACCGCTTTACAAGCAAGCTCAACAGATCTGTGCTCGGGAGAACTTACGCTTATCATTGGACCTTCGGGCTCCGGCAAAACCACATTACTATCGCTGTTAGGCTGTGTTATCTATCCAAGTTTTGGTGAAGTGTGGATTGATGGCATTAAAGTAAATGAGCTGAATGAAAAAAGTCTTGCACAAATAAGACTCAAAAAGATAGGCTTCGTTTTTCAAAAGTTCAACCTTATTGCTCCACTCACTGCTCTTGAAAATGTAATGATGCCGCTAATTCTGCAAGGCATCAATGAAAATGAAGCAAAAACAAAAGCTGTTGCTGCACTGGAA